>NZ_JBFBCG010000012.1:0-133722 GCF_040683105.1 Streptomyces sp. NPDC051020
GACTCGAGTTCCGCCGTGGCCACTACCCACCCCCCCCACCCCCGCCCACCCGCGGGTGCGCGTGCTTCGTCGCAAACCGGAAGGCGTGCTGGTCCCTGGGAGGGGGAACGCCCAGGGACCAGCGGTTGTGGGCTCGGCGCCAGGAGAGGCTCCTGGCGCCGAGCGGCCGCTGGGTGCCGGTCGAGGTGTCGGCACGAGGGTGGTGGGTCAGTCGAAGATGGGTCCGACGTTGCGGCCCCGCTTGATCTCGTAGAAGCCGGGTGTGGCGGCGACGGCCAGGGCGCCGTCCCACAGCTGTACCGCGTCGGCGCCCTTGGGGGCAGGCGTGACGACGGGGCCGAAAAACGCGGTCTTCGCCGTCGTGCCACCTGGGCCGGGAACGGCGATGACGGGGCTGCCGACCTCGGATCCGACCAGGTCGATGCCGGCCGCGTGAGAGGTGCGCAGGTCCTCGTCGTGGGCGTCGGTGTCGCCGGCGTCGGCCAGGTTCTCCGGCAGACTGGCATCGCGCAACGCTGCCTGGATGGTGGCCCTGCCCTTGGGCGCCTGGCCGGGGTGGTAGCGGGTGGCGAGCGCCTCGTAGAGCGGTTCGAGCGCCTGCTGGCCGAACATCTTCTCGGCAGCGATCATCACGCGGACCGGCGCCCAGGCCTGCCCCATCAGTTCGCGGATGTGCGGCGCGAGTTCGTCCAGGCGCTGCTCGTTGAGCACCGCGAGACTCATGACGTGCCAGGTGATCTCGATGGGCCGTTGCCGGCGGACCTCGAGCAGCCAGCGGGATGTCAGCCAGGTCCACGGGCAGACCGGGTCGGCCCACAGGTCGACGCGGGTCGGGGTCGCGCGGGTCGGGGTCGCGGTGTCGGTCATGATCGCCATCCAGTCCTTGTCAGTTCGTGTCGGGGTAGTCGGTGGAGGTGGACAGGAACGCCCACTCGTCCAGATCGGCCTGGAGCCGGACGCGGCCCTGCTCGATCAGGAGTAGGGCGTCGCGGCCAAGCGCCAGGTGCACCGGGGGGCTGTCGCTGTCGAGGACCTTCAGCAAGGCCTGGGCGGCCAGGGCCGGGTCGCCGATCTGGTTGCCGTCCTTGGCCTTTCGGGCGGCGCGGATCGGGGCGAACAGCGCGTCGTAGTCAGGGATGGTCCGCTCGACGCGGACCATGGACCGCCCGGCCCAGTCGGTGCGGAACCCGCCGAGCGCCAGGCAGGTGACGTGGATGCCGAAGTCGGCGACTTCCTGGGCGAGGGAGTCGGAGAATCCCTCGACGGCAAACTTGCTGGCGCTGTAGAACGCGACGCCGGGCAGGCCGGTCCGCCCAGCCATGGACGAGACGGTGACGATGTGGCCGGCGCGGCGGCGCCGCATGTGCGGCAGTACGGCCTTGACCACGGCGACGGTGCCGTAGACGTTGACGTCGAGCTGGTCCCGCAGGTCGTCCATCGAGGACTCCTCGACGGTCCCCTCGACGCCGTAGCCGGCGTTGCTGATCAGCACGTCGACCGGGCCGATCTGCTCCTCGACGTAGTTGACGGTGTCCAGGACCGCGTCGTTGTCGGTGACCTCCAGCAGCAGTCCGGTGGCGCGGCCCGGCGCCAGCTCCTCGAACGCGTCGATCTGGGCGGCGTCGCGCACCGTGCCGACGACGTGGTGCCCGGCGTCCAGGGCCGCGGTGGCGAACGCCCGCCCCAGGCCACTGGAGACTCCGGTGATCAGGAATGTCTTGCTCACGTTCACACGCCCCTCTAGCCTCTCGTGACCCATGGTCAGTGACCGGCGCTCTGGCCGCCGTCGACGGCCAGGACCTCGCCGGTCACGAACGGGGCCCGCTCCAGGTAGAGCACGCCCTCGACCACGTCGCTGATCTCGCCCATGCGCCCGAGCGGGTGCATCGCGGCGAGGGCATCGTGGTATTCGGGCGCGTGCATCGGGGTCCGGATGGTCCCAAGTGCGACGGCGTTGCTGCGGATCCCGCGGGAGGCATACTCGATGGCCAGCGCCTTGGACGCGGCCTGCAGACCGCCCTTGGTCAGCGAGGCCAGCACCGAGGTCACCTTCGAGTCGGCGTGCTCGACCAGGCTGGTGGTGATCTGGACGACGTGTCCGCCGCCCTGGGCGAGCATCTGCTCGATGGCGAGCTGGGTGAGGTGGAAGAAGCCGGTCAGGTTGACCCCGGTCACGAAGTCGTAGTCCTGCTCGGTGTACTCGGTGAACGGCTTGGCCACGAACACGCCCGCGTTGTTCACCAGGGTGTCGACGCGGCCGAACGCGTCCACCGCGGCGCCGATGACCCGCTCGGCGGTGGTCGGGTCGGCGATGTCGCCCTGCACCGTCAACAGATCCTCGTCCCGCGAGGGCACGATCGAGCGCGAGGTCGCAACGACCGCGTAGCCCAGCTTGCGGTACCCCTCGACCAGTCCGGCGCCGATGCCCTGCGAGGCACCGGTGATGACAGCGACCTTCTGACTGCTCAAGCTCATGGTTCAACTCCCCAGGCGAACACGGGTGATGGATGGGGTAAACACCGCAGATCACGGCCCCCACACCTCAAGGTAGACGACCGGTCAACCAAATGCCATCGAGGTTCCCGTGACCCCGCACCGGGCGCAGCGCGCTCACCTGCGGTGGGAGCCTGGGCCTTGCACGAGGGAGGAAACAGGTTGTCGCCGGGACCCGTTCGCGGGGAGCAAGGTGGCCCTATCAGCGCCCGTTTCGGAGGGCGCTGTTTCAAGGGAGAGCCATGCGAGAGTTCCTGGTGGAGATCACGACCACGATCCCGGAGGGCACCGATCCGGCGGAGGTCGACCGGCGGCGCGCCGCCGAGGCCGTACGCGCGCGGGAGCTGGCGAGCACCGGCAACCTGTTTCGGCTGTGGCGCCCGGAGGGCGAGCTGCGCAGCATCGGCATCTGGCGGGCCGAGGACGAGCAGGACCTGCACGACAAGGTGCTGCGGACGCTACCGCTGCGCTCGTGGATGAACCTGACGGTCACGCCGCTGGTGTCCCACGCCAACGACCCGGGCAAGACCGGCGGTGCGTCCTGAACCGCACGCCCGGCAAGCTGCTCACCACCGGCACGCGGAGGCGCCGGTGGTGAGCGCCCGATCTGTGCCGGCCCGGTCCCGGGCCGAAAGCGCTCAGCTGGTGTCGCCGGTCGCGCACACGGTGCAGGCCGGTGCCGCGCTGGCCGCGCGGCGATGGGGGTCGGCCGTTTCGTCTCCACGCCGATCCTGCCGATGATGCACACCCAAACCGGACTGAGCGCGGCGGCCGGAGTCAGGCTGGCGACCGCGAACTATGCCGGCTACCTCGCCGGCGCCCTGATATGCATCGCCGCCCCCGCACTCGCGCGGTCACGGGCTGCGCTGCGCGGCTCACTGCTGGTCCTGGTGGCGACGCTGGCGCTGATGCCGGTCAGCACCGCGGGAGCGTGGTGGTGGGCGCTTCGGCTGTTGGCCGGTGCGGCCAGCGCGGTCGTGTTCGTCATCGCGGTCCACACCCTGTTGAACGGGCCCAGCCGCAAGAGCGCCTCACTCGCCGGATGGGGCTTCGGCGGGGTCGGCGCCGGGATCGCCATCTCCGGGGCGGCCGTGCTTGTGGTGCGCCTGGTCGGTGACTGGCGCAGCGCCTGGTTCGTTGCGGCCGGCCTTGCCGTCGTCCTCGGCGCCCTCGCTTGGACCCTGGCCCCAGGGCCCGCCGCGGCACCCTCTGGTGTGCCGTCAAGGCCGGGTGGGGCGAGGCCGGTTCGACGGCTGCAGGGGTGGCTGCTG
Source organism: Streptomyces sp. NPDC051020 (assembly GCF_040683105.1). Taxonomy (NCBI): domain Bacteria; kingdom Bacillati; phylum Actinomycetota; class Actinomycetes; order Kitasatosporales; family Streptomycetaceae; genus Streptomyces; species Streptomyces sp. NPDC051020. The sequence goes on from NZ_JBFBCG010000012.1 coordinate 3,765, forward strand.
GCCAGTTACAGCCTGGAAGGGGTCGGCTACATCATCGCCGGCACGTTCCTGGTCGCCGCAATCGACCAGTCCTCCCCGGGATGGGTCGGCACCGGCGCCTGGGTGCTGGCGGGATTGGCGGCGGCGCCCTCCGCCGCGCTGTGGGCGAGGCTGGGCCACCGGTTCGGCCGCCCCGACCTGCTCGCCGCGGCCCTGCTGCTGCAGGCGGTCGGCATCGCGCTGCCCGCGATCGCCGCCCACGCGGTGGCCGCCGGACTGGCGTCGGCGGTGCTGTTCGGCGCGACGTTCGTCAGCGTCAGCCAGCTCTCGCTCGCAGCCGGCAACCAGCTAGGCTCTCCCCGTTCGGTCGCGGTGCTGACCACCGGGTACTCGGTCGGGCAGATCCTCGGGCCGATCGTGGTCACCCCTGTCCTGCACCACGGCTACCGGCCGGCCCTGCTCCTGGGCGCCGCCGTGGTGATGGCGGCCGCCGTCGCCGCCATGGTGCTGCGCGCCGGCTGGCCCACACCCCCGCCCGAGCCCGTCGTCGTGCGTCCGGAGGCACTATGACCACCTCTGCGGGGCACGGTGTCGGCGTACTCCTGAAACGTTCACTTGTACGCCGACAGTCCAAAAGCAGCGCCGTGCGAGTCCTGGACGGATCGCCCAACGCGCTCCACGCGTACCGCGAGGAGTTCGGCGACGACATGTCCGTCGCCCGCTTCACCGCCACCGTGGGCGAGCACGTCGCCATCCACAACGTCGAGCCCCCGCTTCGGCCGCAGGTCCGCGCGCTCTTTGCGTGATGCCCGGCAGCCGGTGACGCGCCGACACGTCCAGATGTGTCCCAAGCTGCGGCAACCAGCGCGGTTGCCCGCGCTCGGCGGTGATTGTGATCCCGGGTACTCGGTCTGGCAGCTCCTCCACCCACTCGCGGCCACCCCCGTTCCGGCTCCACGGCCACCCACCGGCCGTGCTGCTGCGGGCCGCGACCCGGGAGCGACGGGCCAGCCGGTGGGGTCGGGCGTTGCTGCCGCAGCCGGCCCGCTCAGCAGCGCAGGCTTCTGCGCCGTCGGCAAGACTTCGCTGACCGGAGAGAGGCCTTGGGCGTCGGGGTCCCTGGTCTGGCCGGCGGCACTGGACAACGGGGATCACGTCGCAGACGCTGGAGCAACTCCACAACCGCACCACCGAGGAGTCCTCGTGACCGAGCCCGCGCCGCGCACATCGCTGGGAAGCTGGCCGACGCCGTTGGAGCCCGCGCCGCGTCTGGCCGCCACGCTCGGCCTGCGCGAAGGCGACCTGTGGATCAAGCGGGACGACCTGACCGGGCTGGGCGGCGGTGGGAACAAGGTCCGCAAGCTCGAGTACACCGTCGGCGCCGCGATGGCCTCAGGCGCCGACACCCTTGTCACCGTCGGCGCCCCGCAGTCCAACCATGCCCGGCTCACCGCCTCGGCCGGGGCACGGCTCGGCCTCGACGTGGTGCTCGTGTTCCCCGGAAAGCCGGGTACGTCCCGATCCGGGAACCTGACCCTGGACGCCCTGTTCGGCGCCCAGGTCCACTTCGCCGGGGACGCCGATCTTCCCCAGCTCGAGGAAACCGCTCAGGGGATCGCCGACCGGCTGTCGCATCGCGGCGCGCGTGCGGCGCTGATCCCGTTCGGGGGATCCAACACCGTCGGTGCCCGGGGCTACCAACAGGCCGGCCGGGAGCTGCTGTCCCAGCTCCCCGCACTGGACACAGCCGTCGTCGCCCTCGGATCTGGGGGCACCATGGCCGGCCTGGTCGCCGCCTTGGGCGCCGGGCGAGTGCTGGGCATCCACACCGGGGCCATGAACCATCCCGCGGCCGCCGTGGCCACCATGGCCGGAGCGCTCGCCACCCCCGTCGGCGCCGACCGGCTCCGGATCCGCACCGACCAGATCGGCTCCGGCTACGGCCGACTTACCGACTCCACCGCGGCCGCCCTCGAACTCGCGGCCCGCACCGAGGGCATCGTCCTCGACCCCGTCTACACCGGACGGGCCATGGCCGGACTCGTCGCGGCCGTCGAGGACGGCACCATCACGGCCGGGCAGACGACCGTGTTCTGGCACACCGGCGGGCTGCCCGGCCTGTTCGGCCATGCCGAGACAATCGACCGCTACGACAACGCCCTGACCGCGTTCGAGGCGTAGGCCGACGCGACGCCGGGCCCCGCGCCGGCCCGGAACCGTGGTGTCCCTGGGGTGGTGCGGGCCGTGCGCGGACGGCGGTCGGGCTGGAAGGCGCGGTGGGCGGGAGCACCTGATACCGCACCAGGTTGTCCGTGGTGTCTCGGGCCGATCAAAAGTGGTCGGCGTCGAGGACGGCCTGGGCGAAGTCCTGGGGTGCTTCCTGCGGCACGTTGTAACCGACGTTGAAGGCCCGGTGGGCGTACCTGCCGGTGAACTTGCTGCGGTAGGCCGCGCCGTCCCCGGGAGGGGTGAAGGGATCGTACGCGCCGTCGATGGTGATGGTGGGGATCTTGATGGCCTGTCCGGTGGCGAACTCTTCTCAAGGCCTGCGTACTTCTTCTCGCCGGGCGCGAGTCTCAGGCGCCAGCGGTAGTTGTGGATGACGATGCTGACGTAGTCCGGGTTGGTGAAGGCCGCGGCGGTCCGGTCGAACGTGGCGTCGTCGAAGTTCCACGTCGGCGACACGTCCTTCCAGATGAGCTTCGTGAAGTCGTGCCGGTTTCTGTCAGGCCGAGGACGCCGCGTTCGGTGGCGAAGTAGTGCTGGTACCACCAGGCCCATTCGGCCTTGGGGGGAAGCGGCAGCTTCTGGGCTTCGCGGTTGGTGATGGGGTAACCGGTCGTGGAGACCAGGGCCTTGCAGCGGTGCGGCCACAGCGCGGCGATGATGTCGGCTGTGCGGGCTCCCCAGTCGAATCCGGCCAGGACAGCTTGCTTGATCTTCAGGGCGTCCATCAGGGCGATGATGTCGAGGGCGATGGCCGCCTGCTCAGCGTTCCTGACCGTGGTGCTGGACGGGAACCGCGTGCTGTCGTGCCCCCGCAGACAGGGGACGATGACCCGGTAGCCCTCGCCGGAGCCGGGCGCCGTACCCCTCGTCCCACCGGTAGGGCATGCCGCCGCGTCCGGCCAGGGCGGGGGCGAGGACGACGGGGAGGTCCATCCACACGATGTGGTGCTCGGTGATGGCGAAGTCGTGCATCATCGTGGGCCCCGGCACCTCGACCGGCCGGCGGTCGAGCAGCAGCCCCTCTGCGGTGACCCGGTGGTAGGTGAGATACGGCGGGGCGAACCCGGTGCCGAACAGGTGCAGTTCGCCCGTGCCCGGGTCCTCCTTGGAATGCGCGGTCATCGCCGTCCTCAGACGCCCGCCGAAGTCGTACGGCCCTACGGTCTCCAGCGTGTCGGTGACCCAGTAGGGCAGGCCCGCCTCGCACAGGGCCAGGACCATGCCTGCGTGCCGGATGACGTGCGTGTTGGCGGGTGTCGCCGCCAGGTCGATGGTGAGGTCCTCGCGAATGAAGGGGTGCCCCGCCAGCTCCCGGGTGTGCACCCATCGGTTGCGGTACCACTCGGCGCGTCCGCCGCGCAGCCGGATGCCGTGCAGCATGCCGGGGCCGGTGAACCAGCGCCCGGAGACCTCGCCGCGGCCGAGGACCTGGAGGAACTGACGGAGGAACACGTCGAGTCCATGGTCGCCTGGCTACTTGTCAGCGCCCGCAGGCGCGGCGGCCAAGCCGGCACAGGACTTCGCCCCTCGACGGCCCAACACCTCGGCCAGCCGCTCACGACTCGCCACCTGCGTGAGGCCGCGTACTCCCTGCAGCGGAAGCTGGAGCTGCGGAAGGTCCGGCTCCACGACGCGCGCCACTCGTGCCTCACGTTTCTTGCCGTCAACGGCGTGCCGGACGTCATCCTCGCCGCGTGGGCCGGGCATGCCAACGCCAACTTCACCAAGCGGGTGTACGTCCACCCGAGCCCCGAGGACCTCCGCGTCGCCTCGGACCACCTCACTTCTCTACTCGGTTTCAGTGAGGGCGAAGCAGCCTGATGATCAAGACGTCGTGACAGATTTGTGAGATATCTACGCTCGGCGAACAGCAAAAACAGCCTCTGACCTCGGCCTTTTAGTGGATCACTAGGATGCGTGCTCCCCATCATAACCTTCTGTACGTCCTGTACATTTTTTACAGGTGCCTCCGCAGGCCCCGTACAGACACCGGAGGAGAGGCCTCACCATGTTCCGCCCTGCCGCCCGTTACGTCCTGCCCGAGTTCACCGAGCGCACGACCGACGGGACCCGCACCCTCGACCCGTACTCCAAGCTGCTCGCCGAGCGCATCGTCTTCCTCGGCACCCCGGTCGACGACACCGCCGCCAACGACCTGATCGCGCAGTTCATGTATCTGGAGCACGCCGCGCCCGACCGGCCGATCTCCCTCTACATCAACTCCCCCGGCGGCTCGTTCGGCGCCATGTCCGCCATCTACGACACGATGGACTACCTCACCTGCGAGGTGGAGACGTTCTGCCTCGGCCAGGCCGGTTCCAGCGCGGCGGTCCTGCTCGCCGCGGGCGCTCCCGGCCGGCGGCACGCCCTGCCCGGGGCCAGGGTCGTCGTCCAGCAGCCCGAGCTCCCGGAGCCGGTGCAGGGCCAGCCGTCCGATCTGGAGATCGAGGCGCGGGAACTGGTCCGCGTCCGCGAGCTGCTCACCGGCATGCTGGCTCGTCACACCGGCCGCAGCAGCGAGCGGATCGCCGCCGACTTCGAGCGCGACCTCATCCTCGACGCCGCCGGAGCCAAGGCGTACGGACTGGTGGACCACGTCCTGGAGAACCGCAGGACGTCGCTCCCGCCGAACAACGCGAGGTGAACCACTGATGCAGCCACCCCACCTCCCACCGCTGCCCGCACTGACGCGCGCCGAGGCCGAGTTCATCGACTGCTACCTGGAAGTGCTCGACCAGCTGGGCCGGATCAACCCCGCCCGCGGCAGCGACACCTACGGTGCGCTGCGCGCTGCCCAGGCACTCGCCTCGCGGGCGGGCGCCCTGCGGGACGCGCTCACAGTGATGCACGAGCGGGGTGAAGCACAGATCCACGCTGCCACGCTGGCACGGGCACTGCGCGTGTTGGACGGGGAACGGCGGGCCGGACGGGTCACCGTGCCCCCGGTCCCGATGAGTTGATCATCTCTCCGCAGGCGACACGCCCGGCACGTTGATCGAATTTTCTCGCTCGTCCGGCGCAAGGAATACCCCGCGAGAGGGACGACTCGACTTGCGCCGCCGGCGTGGACGGTGAGCGAAATATGCCGTTCCACTGCTGGTACGGGACCGGTGGAGGATACCTGACGGGTACACAAATCACCCTCAAGCCACCCAAACAGACCATTGGCGCCAAATCGCGCATATCGCTGTTTTGCTCCGAAAATCCGGCAGCCAGTGAGTCAAGATCCGTGGGACGACAAGCCCCCGCCACCACGGCGAGGCGGTCCGGGCGGACGCCGAGTCCTGCCGCCGCCCGGATGACTGGTCGACAGAAGTGGATCGGCAGGAGTGGAGGACCCGAGCGCAACGGGTCGACCGGGCATCCGGTCGACCCTCGGGGTGAAGCCGTATCGCGCGGCCGGGCAACTTCGCCAGCCCGAACCCGACAGGTCATCCTTCACAGGCGGCTGACGAAGGGTTGCGCATGACTGCGCAGGTTCATGTCCCGTTTCTGATCACCCGGGCCGGTACGGCCACGGTTCTGACGCTTGCCGCAGTCGGCGGCTCCGTGATCGTCCCCGGCGCCGTGGCCGACGCCCAGGCCGCGACGGGGTCAACGAAGGCACTCAAGGTCGCCGCGTCGAAGAAAGGATCGCCGTACCGGTACGGGGCCACCGGCCCCCACCGTTTCGACTGTTCCGGGCTGACGCAGTACGCGTTCAAGAAGGTGGGCAAGAAGCTCCCACGCACGGCCCAGCAGCAGTACAACAAGACCCGCCACGTCTCGGCGTCGAAACGGAAACGCGGCGATCTGGTCTTCTTCCACTGGGGGCGCAGCGTCTACCACGTGGGCATCTACGCCGGCAGAGGGAAGATCTGGCACTCCCCGAAAACCGGTTCCGTCGTGCGGCTGGAGAAGATCTGGACGAGGAGCGTCTGGTACGGACGAGTTCGCTGATCCCTCCGATTCTCCTCCACCCCCATTCACCACGTACTTCAGTGCACCAGGGGTCCGGTCACCAGAACCAGTCCCAGCGCGGTGAGTGCCGCGTCGCTGCCGCCCTCGATGGCGCGGGCGGTACGCGGCCGGCGCAGCCACCGGCCCAGGCGGTCCACCAGGAGTACCACGGACGGAAACCAGATCAGCGCGAGCCGCACGCGGGCCCGCTCGCCGTGCCCCCACGCTCGGGCCGACGCCCTGCCGCCGCTGTGGCGAGGGTGTACACGCGCCGCTCGAAGAACTCCTAAGGTCCGCATGACGGTCCGATCGGCTTGCCGGTCAGGTCGGATCAGGTCAGTGGCGCGGTCCGCAGGATGGTCGCCACCGCGGTTGCGATCTGTGCCTCCGTCAGGTCGGCCCGTGCGGTGAGCCGCAGCCGCGAGATGCCGTCCGGGACCGACGGTGGGCGGAAGCAGCCCACCGCGATCCCGGCCGCGCGGCAGTCGGCCGCCCAGCGCGCCGCCGCGTCCGGCGAAGGTGCCCGAACCGAGACGACTGCGGCGTCGGGGCGTACGGCGGTCAGCCCTTCCGCGGTCAGCCGTTCGTACAGTGCGGTGGCGACCGTACGGGCCCTGCCCGCGCGTGCCGGCTCGCGGCGCAGGAGGCGCAGGCTCGCGAGAGCCGCGCCCGTCGCGGCCGGTGCGAGCCCGGTGTCGAAGATGAAGGTGCGGGCCGCGTTGACCAGATGGTCGATCACCCGGGCCGGCCCGAGGACCGCTCCGCCCTGACTGCCCAGGGACTTGGAGAGGGTCACGGTGGTGACGATCCCGTCACCACCCGCGAGACCGGCGGCGGCGAGGGCCCCGCGCCCGCCCTCCCCGAGCACGCCCAGGCCATGCGCGTCGTCGACGAGCAGCGCGGCGCCCTCCGTACGGCAGACATCGGCCAGTTCCCGCAACGGCGCGGCGTCTCCGTCGACGGAGAAGACCGAGTCGGTGACGGTCAGGGCGCGGCCGCAATGCACGTGCAGCTCCCTGGCGACGGCTTCGGGATCGGCGTGGGGTACGACGGCGGTGTCCGCCCGGGAGAGGCGGCAACCGTCCACGATGGAGGCGTGATTGCCCGCGTCGGAGACGATCAGGGAGCCACGACCGGTGAGGGCGGTGAGCGCGGCAAGATTGGCCGCGTAGCCGGAGGAGAGGACCAGGGCCGCTTCGAAACCGCAGAATTCGGCCAGTTCGCGTTCGAGGTCGGCGTGCAGCGCGGTGGAACCGGTGACCAGCCGGGAGCCGGTGGCGCCCGCACCCCACCGGTACGCGGCCTCGGCGGCGGCCGCGGTCACCTCGGGGTGCCGGGTGAGGCCCAGGTAGTCGTTGCTCGCGAGGTCCAGCAGTTCCGGCTCGGCAGGCCGGGGGCGCAGGGTACGGACGAGCCCGGCGTCCGCACGGCGGCGCGCCTCGTCATCGATCCAGTCGAACGGGGCGAAGGACATGGCGGCGGTCCCTTTTGTAGGCAGCCCACAGACCTTAACCGGGGGCTCGGCCAGTCATGGTGTGGCAATACACACACGCTCTGTGGGCTCTATTGTCCGGTTCCTCCTTGGCTGCGGGGGGTGCCGTAAGCCAGGATCGTGACCATGGACCTCCTGAACACGTTGGTGGACAAGGGGCTGCGGCGTGAGCTGCCGACCCGCGAAGAAGCGCTCGCCGTGCTGGCGACCTCGGACGACGACCTGCTCGAAGTGGTGGCCGCGGCCGGGAAGGTGCGCCGTCAGTGGTTCGGCCGACGGGTGAAGCTGAACTATCTGGTCAATCTCAAGTCCGGGCTCTGCCCCGAGGACTGCTCGTACTGCTCGCAGCGGCTCGGCTCGAAGGCCGAGATCCTCAAGTACACCTGGCTGAAACCGGACGAGGCGTCGAAGGCCGCCGCCGCCGGGGTGGCGGGCGGCGCGAAGCGTGTCTGTCTGGTGGCGAGCGGCCGCGGTCCGACGGACCGTGACGTCGACCGGGTGTCGCAGACGATCGAGGCCATCAAGGAACAGAACGAGGGCGTCGAGGTGTGCGCCTGCCTCGGTCTGCTCTCCGCCGGGCAGGCGGACCGGCTGCGTTCTGCGGGCGCCGACGCGTACAACCACAACCTCAACACGTCCGAGGGGACGTACGGGGACATCACCACCACCCACACCTATGCGGACCGGGTGGAGACCGTCCAGCAGGCGCAGGCCGCGGGGCTCTCGGCGTGCTCCGGGCTGATCGCCGGGATGGGTGAGAGCGACGCGGATCTGGTCGACGTCGTCTTCTCGCTGCGCGAGCTGGACCCGGACTCGGTTCCGGTGAACTTCCTGATCCCGTTCGAGGGGACCCCGCTCGCCAAGGAGTGGAACCTCACCCCGCAGCGCTGTCTGCGCATTCTGGCGATGGTCCGGTTCGTCTGCCCGGATGTCGAGGTCCGGCTCGCGGGCGGCCGCGAAGTGCATCTGCGCTCGATGCAGCCGCTCGCCCTGCACCTGGTCAACTCGATCTTCCTGGGCGACTATCTGACCAGTGAGGGCCAAGCGGGACAGGCGGATCTGGACATGATCGCGGACGCCGGTTTCGAGGTGGAGGGCGCGGGTACGACGACGCTGCCCCGGCACCGTACGGACGCTGCGGCCGAGGCGGAGACCGGTGGCGGCTGCGGCTCGCACGCGGGGGGCTGTGCGCCCTGCGGTGACGTGGCCGACGAACCGGGGCATGCCGAGGCCGAAGTGCCGGGCGCGCGAACGGATCTGGTGGCGGTCCGCCGTCGTGGCGCGGGAACGGATCTCGCACCCAATGCCTGAACCCCTCTCCCCGGCCGAGCTGCGGACCCTGGACCGGGACCACGTCTGGCATCCGTACGGCCCGATGCCGGGCCGGCAGGAGCCGCTGGTGGTGGAGTCCGCGTCCGGGGTACGTCTCCGGCTCGCCGAACCGGCCTATGGGCAGAGCGAGTTGGTCGACGGTATGTCGTCCTGGTGGTCTGCGGTGCACGGCTACAACCACCCGGTGCTCAATGAGGCGGCGCGTGGCCAGCTGGACCGGATGAGCCATGTGATGTTCGGCGGGCTCACCCATGAGCCCGCCGTGCGGCTGGCCGCCAGGCTGGTCGAGATCACACCGGAGCCGCTGCGCCATGTCTTCCTCGCCGACTCGGGTTCGGTGTCGGTCGAGGTCGCGGTGAAGATGTGTCTGCAGTACTGGAACTCGACCGGAAAGCCCGCCAAACAGCGGCTGCTGACCTGGCGCGGCGGCTACCACGGGGACACCTGGCAGCCGATGTCGGTCTGCGACCCCGAGGGCGGAATGCATGAGCTGTGGTCGGGGGTGCTGCCGCGACAGGTCTTCGCCGACGAGCCGCCGGGCGGTTTCGACGAGGAACCGGATGAGACGTACGTACAGCATCTGCGGGAGCTGATCGCGCAGCATGCCGACGAGCTGGCCGCGGTGATCGTGGAGCCGGTGGTGCAGGGTGCGGGCGGGATGCGGTTCCACTCCCCCGGCTATCTGCGGGTGCTGCGCGAGGCGTGCGACGCCCATGACGTGCTGTTGGTGTTCGACGAGATCGCGACCGGTTTCGGGCGTACTGGGGAACTGTTCGCCGCCGGGCATGCCGGGGTCTCCCCCGACGTGATGTGCGTCGGCAAGGCGCTGACCGGCGGCTATCTGACGATGGCGGCAACCCTCTGCACCTCGCGGGTGGCGGACGGTATCTCGCGCGGCAAGGTCCCGGTGCTCGCGCACGGGCCGACCTTCATGGGCAATCCGCTGGCCGCATCGGTGGCCCTCGCCTCGATCGATCTGCTGCTCGGCCAGGACTGGCAGCAGGAGGTCAAGCGCCTGGAAGCGGGGTTGCTGGGAGGCCTGGCCGAGGCTCGTGCGATCGCAGGTGTACGGGATGTACGCGTTCTGGGCGCCATCGGCGTCGTACAGCTCGATCACGACGTGAACATGGCAGCGGCCACCGAGGCCGCGGTCCGTGAGGGCGTGTGGCTGCGCCCGTTCCGGGACCTCATCTACACGATGCCGCCGTATGTGACGGACGGCGACGATCTGGCACGCATCTGCCGTGCGGTGTGCGCGGCGGCGCGGGAGGGCTGAGATGTCGGTACTGATGGTGAGCGGTACGGGTACGGAGATCGGTAAGACGGTCGTCACGGCGGCCGTGGCCGCAGTGGCGGTCGCCGCCGGGCGCTCGGTGGCCGTGCTCAAGCCTGCCCAGACGGGCGTTGCGCCGGACGAGCCGGGCGATGTCTTCGAGGTGCGCAGGCTTGCCGGCGAGGCGGTGACCGGCCTCGAACTGGCCCGGTTCCCCGAGCCGTTGGCGCCGGACACGGCCGCGCGGCGGGCGGGCCTGGCGCCCGTGCGCCCGGAACAGGTCGCGGAGGCAGCCGAGAAACTGGCCACCGAGCACGATCTGGTGCTGGTCGAGGGCGCGGGAGGGCTGCTCGTACGGTTCGACGACGAAGGCGCCACGCTCGCGGACGCGGCGCGGCTGCTCGGCGCTCCGGTCCTGGTCGTGGCACCCGCCGGGCTCGGCACGCTCAATTCCACCGCGCTGACCTCGGAGGCACTGCGGGCTCGCGGGCTGGAGTGCCTGGGCGTGGTCGTGGGCAGCATGCCCACCGAACCGGATCTGGCCGCGCGCTGCAATCTCGTCGATCTGCCGGTGGCGGCGGGCGCGCCACTGCTGGGCACCGTACCGGCGGGCGCGGGCACCCTCACACCCGCCGAATTCCGTGCCAGGGCGGCGAGTTGGCTGACCACGGAGTTGGGCGGGAACCGGACCGCCGACTAGCGGCTGAGTGGCCCTGGACGGGGCAGAATCAAAGGAGCCGTACTTTACCGGCCGGATTTCTCACGTCGGGCAGCTCCGGTCGGGCGGCCCGGCCCGACCGAGCCGTCCGGTGCAGCCGGCCCTGTCGAGGAGGTCCGTATGCATCTGCGGAGCACGAAGATCCCGAAGGACGCGGTGCACCACCCGGTCTTCGCCCGGTTCTACGCCCGCATGAGTGTGGCGGCGGAGACCAGGGCCGGGATGGCCGCCATTCGCTCGGAACTGCTCGCCGGCCTGTCCGGACGCATCATCGAGATCGGTGTGGGAAACGGCCTGAACTTCGCCCACTATCCGCCCGCCGTCTCCGAAGTGGTGGCGATCGAACCCGAGCACAGCCTGCGGCAGTTGGCGGTACGGTCCGCGCTGCGTGCCGGTATTCCGGTGGATGTCGTGCCGGGTACCGCGGAGGCGCTGCCGGTGAAGAGCGAGGCGTTCGACGGGGCCGTCGCGTCACTGGTGCTGTGCACCGTACGGAATGTCGAGCGGTCGCTCGCGGAGATCGAGCGGGTGCTGCGTCCCGGCGGGGAGCTGCGCTTCTTCGAGCATGTGCGGGCCGATGACCGCGCCATGGCGACGGTGCAGCAGGCACTGGACCGCACGGTGTGGCCGCTGCTGGGCGGCGGGTGCCATACGGCGCGGGACACGCTCACCGCGATCGAGGAGGCCGGGTTCGTGGTGGAGACGTACCGCAAGGTGAAGATGCCGGACTCGGGGATCCGGCTCCCCACCTCAGCGTGCGTGCTGGGCGTGGCCCGCCGGACTACCGTGGTGGACGCCTCCTGAGGCGTGCGGGCCTGTCCTTCGGATCAGGCCCCCAGCGCCCCTCCCTGCAAGCCTTGCCCCGTCGCGCCGCCCAGCACGTCCACTCGCCGCGTTGGCCATAAGACCGGCCGGCAATGGGGGGCGGCGTCACGGGGCGAACACTGCCGGTCCCGGCTAGGGCGTGTTTCGAAAGTCCCGCCTGCCAGGCGACGCCTGGCCCGCACGCTCGCTGCGTTGTCGGGCTCGCCCCGATACACCCAGTATCGGGGCGACCCTCCGCCTTACGATCGCACGCACCAGACACGCCCGGCCCGCCCTACGGACGGACGACGCTACGTTCGAAACACGCCCTAGTCGTCCTGCTCCAGCCGGTCCGCGAGCGCCCGCAGCGCGTCGGCGAGGTCCTTCTTCGTAGGCAGCTCGTCGATCTTCTTGTCGAGCTCGTCGATCCGCCTCTCCAGGTCGTCGAGGCTCGCCGGTTCGCTGGGTGCGGGGCTGCCGGTGGGATCCGGACCGACTGTGGGGTCCGGGGCTCCGGTCGGGCTCGGCGCATCGCTCGAGCTGGGGCCGCCGCCGCCTGAACCGCTCACGCTGCCGCCAGCGGAGCCGCCGCCGTCCGTGCCGCCGCCGTCCGTGCTGGGGTCGGGCTCGGACGGCGCGGTGGGGACAGGGGTCGGACCGGCAGAGCCGTCGTCCGGCGCAGCGACGGCGATCGCTCCGCCGACTCCGAGCACCAGGGCCGCCGCCGCGCCCACGACCGTCAACCGTCTCGCACGCATGTTCCTTATGTGTGTCATGAGACGGACGTTAACGATGATTCACGACGGAAGATCCTAGTCCAGGGATCTCACACAAAAGGATTCATAGACTCCACTGACGCAGTTCGTCGGCGATGGCCCGGACATCGGCCTTGCCCTCCTTGACCAGCCGGGCCAGGTCGCGCACCTGCTCGGGCGAGGTGATGACCTTCAGCCCGGAGGCGACGAGGTAGCCGTACGCGACGGCTGAGCCGAACATCGCGTTGGAGTGTTCGAGCGCGGGGACATGGAGGAGCAACTGCAGGAGCGCGGCAGCCCTGGAGTACGGATCGCTGTAGACGGGGCTGCCGAAGATCTCCGCCTCATGACGGGCGACCGCGGCGACGAGCGCACCCCAGTCGACGACCTGCGGGTCACCGGGCGTCTTGTGCTCGGCGACCATGAGCAGCCAGGAAAGGTCGATCCTGAGGTTCAACGGTTACCTTTGCGCTCCGGGCCGAACTCCTCGGCGAACACCGACTCGTACTGCTTCATGAAGTCGGCAGCCGCTTCGACAAAGGTGTGTCCGACTTCGCCCGCATCCTGTTTGACGAGCTCCTCTATGTAGCGGTTCACGCTCATCCCCCTCTGCAGCGCGCGCTGCCGCGCGGCCTCGGCGGTGGCCTCGTCCACTCGTACGTTCAGCTGAGTCTTGGGCACTCCACCAAGCTAGCGCGGGATTGCTAGCACCGGCAAGGGGAGCGATTCGGCGTACAGATGCGGCTCGCCCTTGGCAGAGTAGATGGGCCGTCCATCGAATGTCCCGACGCAAGGAGAGTTCATGGCAAGGCCGTTTCGATTCGGAGTAAACATGCTGACGCCGACCGGTGGGCACGAGTGGCGCGCCCGATGCCGCCGCGCGGAGGAACTCGGCTACGACGTCATCCTGGTCCCCGACCATCTGGGCATGCCGGCTCCTTTCCCCGCACTGGTGGCCGCCGCGGAGGCCACGGAGCGGCCCCGTGTCGGCACCTTCGTACTGAATGCCGCCTTCTGGAATCCGACGCTGCTGGCCCGCGAGGCGGCCAGTACGGATGCGCTGACCGAGGGACGCCTGGAACTGGGGATCGGGACCGGATACGTCCGCGAGGAGCACGACCGGGCGGGCATCGAGTTCCTCTCCCCGGGCGGCCGGGTGGATCATCTGCGGCATACGGTCGAGGAGTTGGACCGCCTGCTGCGCGACGACACCTGGCCGCCGAGCTCCGCGCAGAAGCCCCGGCCGCCCTTGCTGATCGGCGGGAACGGGGACCGGGTCCTGCGGCTGGCGGCACAGTTTGCTGAGATCGTCGCGTTCACAGGGGCCGTCGGCGACCGGAACGGCACGCTCACGCCCCTCACCGCCGAGCAGCTCGACGGGCGCGTCGCCGCCTACCGGCGATTCGCCGCAGGACGGGAGAGCCCAGCCGAACTGAATCTGCTGATCCAGCACGTCCAGGCCACCCACGACCGTCGTGCGGCCGCGCGCGAAGTGCTGCCGAAGACACCTCACCTCGACGAGGACCAGGTACTGGCCCTGCCGCTGGTCACGGTGGGCACGGTCCGGCAGATGGCCGAACAGCTCAGAGAACAGCGGGAGCGCTACGGCTTCTCCTACCTGACGGTGCTGGAGCCGAACATGGAGGCGTTCGCCCCGGTCCTCCAGGAACTCGCGGGGAGCTGACCGCATGGCGGAATTCGTTCGACGGGCAGCGGGCCCGGTGATGGGGTACGGACATGAATGACCTCGCAATCCGCGCAGCAGCATCGGCCGACCTCGACGCCGTCCTCGCCTTCTGGAAAGTGGCGGCGGAAGGCATCAGCATCAGCGACGACCGGCACGGCGTCGAACGGCTGGTCGCCCGCGACCCGGGAGCCCTCATCCTGGCGGAACGTTCCGGCGAGCTGGCCGGAACCGTGATCGCAGGCTTCGACGGCTGGCGGTGTCACCTCTATCGGCTCGCGGTCCATCCGGACCAGCGGCGGCAGGGCGTCGGCCGGACACTGCTGGCGGCGGCGGAGGAACGATTCGTACAGCTGGGCGGACGGCGGGGCGATGCCATGGTGCTGAACCGCAACGAGTCCGCGCACCACGCCTGGCACGCGGCGGGGTATGCGCCCGAGCCGCAGTGGAGCCGCTGGGTGAAGCATCTCAAGGACTGAGACCGGGGCTCGGGCACTCACGGAGATCACCTACACGCGGCGCAACTTTGCCCGTCCTTTAACATGGGTGTTCATAGCACCACCCCCTTCCGAAAGGTGTGAGCGTCCGCCCATGGGCGAGCCTCCCAGTAGCCGACATCGCCGACACCAGGCGAGCCTCCTGCCCCTGCCCGATCATGGGACGGAGGTGAACCGATGACCGAAGTGCTTCTGCTGCTCGTGGCGGTCCTGCTCTCGCTCGCCTGCGGTGCCTTCGTCGCCGCCGAGTTCTCTCTGACCACGGTCGAGCGCGGCCAGCTCGAACGGGCCGTGGAGCGGGGTGAACGGGGCGCGGCGAGCGCCATGAAGGCGGTGCGCAGTCTCACCTTCCAGCTCTCCGGCGCACAGCTCGGCATCACCGTCACCAATCTGGTCGTCGGCATGCTCTCCGAACCGTCGATCGCGAAGCTGATCCGCGGTCCGGTGGAGGCCATCGGCCTGTCCCCGAGCGTCTCGTCCTCGCTGGCGCTGGTACTCGGGACGGCACTGTCCACGGTCTTCCTGATGGTCGTCGGTGAACTCGTCCCGAAGAACTGGGCGATCTCCTCGCCGCTCGCCATGGCGAAGGCCGTGGCCACCCCCCAGCGTGCCTTCACCGCGATCTTCCGGCCCTTCATCAGCCACCTCAACAACACGGCCAACCGGATCGTGCGCCGCTTCGGTCTCGAACCGGCCGAAGAGCTGGCCTCCGCCCGCAGCCCGCAGGAGCTCGTGGCGCTCGCCCGCCACTCGGCCAAGGCGGGCGCGCTGGAGGCGGACACCGCGGAGCTTTTCGTCCGCACCCTCAATCTGGCCGAACTGACCGCGGAGAACGTGATGACCCCGCGGGTGCAGGTCACCGCGCTGGAGGTGCAGGCGACCGCGGAGGACGTCGCCAATGCCACCCGGGCGACCGGACTTTCCCGATTCCCCGTCTACCGGGGCAGCCTCGACACCGTCGTCGGTGTCGCGCACATCAAGGACGTCCTGGCGATCCCGGCCGAGGAGAGGCACCGCAAGCGCGTGTCGGAGATTTTGCGCGAGCCCCTGCTCGTACCGGAGAGCCTCACGGTGGACCGGCTGCTCGACAGGTTGTCCAGCAAGTTCCCGATGGCCGTCGTCATTGACGAGTACGGCGGCACGGCCGGTGTCGTGACGCTGGAGGACATCGTCGAGGAGGTCGTCGGCGAGGTGCGCGACGAACACGACCCGCACGAGACGCCGGACCTCGCACCGGCCGGCGAGGACGCCGACGGGCGCACCCTGTGGTCGGCCGACGGCGCCGCCCGCATGGACCAGTTGCGGGCGATCGGACTGCGGGTGCCGGACGGACCGTACGAGACGCTCGCCGGACTGATCGCCACGGAAGTGGGCCGGATCCCTGTCGTCGGTGACTGCATCGAGCTGGCCGGCTGGCGGCTCGACGTCGTGGACGCCTCCGGGCGCCGCGCCGCACGGGCGCTGCTGCACGCTCCGCTGCCCGGCTCCGACGACGAGACGGAGGACGGACGATGACTACCGTCCAGCTCTTCATCGGTCTGTTGACCCTGGTCGTCAACGCGTTCTTCGTCGGCGCGGAGTTCGCGCTGATCTCCGTGCGCCGCAGCCAGATCGAGCCCCAGGCGGAGGCCGGGAACCGGCGTGCGCGAAGCGTCATCTGGGGTCTGGAACATGTGTCGGCGCTCCTCGCGGCGGCGCAGCTCGGCATCACTCTCTGCACGCTGGTCCTCGGTATCGTCGCCGAACCGGCCATCGCGCATCTGCTGGAGCCGGTCTTCGACGTCGTTGGCGTGCCGCACGGACTGGTCCATCCGATCTCGTTCGTGATCGCACTGTCCTTGGCGACGTATCTGCACATGCTGCTCGGCGAGATGGTCCCGAAGAACGTCGCACTGGCCGAGCCGGTACGGACCGTGCTGTTGCTCGGTCCACCGCTGGTCACCCTCGCCAGGGCACTGCGCCCGGTGATCTTCACGGTCAACACCTTCGCCAACACCCTGCTGAAGCTGCTGCGGGTGGAGACGAAGGACGAGGTGTCCTCGACGTTCTCCGACGACGAGCTGGCGCGGCTGGTACAGGACGCCGGTGACGCCGGCCTGGTCGACGACCGCGCCGCCGAGCGGCTGCACCACGCACTTGAGCTGGGCCGTCGCCCGGTACGGGATGTCGTGCTGCCGGTGGAGGAGGTGGTCTACGCCCGGGTCGGGACGACGCCCGAGGAGCTGGAACGGCTCTCGGCCGAGACCGGATTCTCGCGCTTCCCGGTGCTGGACAGCGAGCAGCGGATCCTGGGGTACCTCCATGTGAAGGATGCCCTCGACGCCGCGCCGCGTGATGATCCGTTCCCGGTCACGGCGATGCGGCCGATCGCCCGGGTGCGGGCGGCGACGCCCCTCGACGACGTACTGACCGCGATGCGCCGGAGCCGTACGCATCTGGCGGCAGTGCTCGACGAGGACGACAGGCTCGCCGGCATGGTCACGATGGAGGATGTGCTGCGCGAGCTGGTCGGACGGCCGCAGGCACGCTGACGGACGGACCTGGGGTACGCGGCGGGGGTACACGACAGCGCTCACCGGCGTGGCGCGCGACGGGGGCGCGAGCGGCGAGGCCACGTGGCGGGGGGCTCCACGTGGCCGGCCGGAAGGCCGGGACAGGCTGACGGACCGCGGCAGTCTCCACCGCACTCTGATCATTCGCCCTGGCCGTAGGGCTCCTCACGCGAACTCCCGGCCTGTTGCCGACCGGGCTGCAGACCGCGACGGCCTCGTCCGGTCGGCCCTGCTGATCGCCTTCGCGCAGGTCCTGTGCGGCCGGCTTTCAGCGACTGCCCCCGCCACCGGACGCGGGGGCGTCGCCGCCCGGAAGGGGCCGGACCTCACCGCGATACGATCGCAAGGCCATGGAAATGAATGCCTCGTACACCAGTCTTGTCGCGGTCGGCGACTCATTCACCGAGGGCATGTCGGACCTGCTGCCCGACGGCTCGTACCGCGGCTGGGCCGATGTCCTCGCGGGCCGGCTCGCCGTCCTCTCCCCGGGGTTCCGGTACGCGAATCTCGCCGTGCGCGGCAAGCTGATCCGCCAGATCGTGGCCGAGCAGGTCGATGCGGCCGCCGCCATGCAGGCGGACGTCGTCACGCTGGTCGGCGGTCTCAACGACACCCTGCGGCCCAAGTGCGACATGGGCATGGTGCGCGGTCAGCTGGAAGAAGCCGTGGAGCGCCTCGCGCCGTCGTGCAAGAAGCTCGTGCTGATGCGCAGCCCCGGCCGCAACGGACCGGTCATGGAGCGCTTCCGCCCCCGCATGGAGGAGCTGTTCTCCCTGGTCGGCGAGTTGGCGGACCGCCACGGTGCGCTGGTCGTCGATCTGTACGGGGCACCGGCACTCGGCGATCCCCAGTTGTGGGACGTCGACCGGCTGCATCTGACGGCCGAGGGACACCGAAGGGTGGCCGAGGCAGTCTGGCAGAGGCTCGGACTGCCGCCGGAGCACGACTGGCAGACGCCGCTCCCCGCCGCGGTGCCCCCGCGGTGGGCGATACGGCGCGTCGACGACCTCCGCTTCGCGCGGCAGCATCTGGCGCCGTGGATAGGGCGGCGTCTGACCGGCCGGTCGTCCGGGGACGGACGGACCGGCGCCCAGTTCAGCGCCGAGCTGGGGAAGGCATTCTGGGTCACCCCTCAGGACGTCCTCGCCCCGGGCCCGGTCGCGACGTGGCGCCGTGTGGACGGCGCCGGCTAGGGCCGTGACCGGCAGTGTTTGCCGGTCACGGTGTCCGGTGTCTGGTGTCCGGCCAAGCGAGAGCCCGGACCACCGAGAACAGTTCCTGTCGGTTCATGAAAGACGGTCAACCGCCCGGCTCTGACAACCGGGCGTCGAGGGCTGCCGCGTGCTCGAATGGGCGATGCGTCAGGCGTGGCAGCTGCTGCAGCTGTCGGCCGAGAGGTGCGGGCCCCTTCGCCAGGTCACCAAGGGCTGTCCAGTCTGAAGCGTTCCTGACCAAACCCCAGCCATGACAGTGTGGTTGTGCCTCACCGGGGGTGAACTTCCCGTCCAGGGCCTCTTTCAGCGTCCGGTGGAGTCGCTCCGGGCGCCGTTCCGGGCGCCCTTCACCGATTCCGAGGTCTGCCCAGGTCTGGTGCCTCCGGCTTGCCCTTGTCGGTCCGGCCCTTCTCCTTCGATGTCTTGGGACCGAGAAGCCCGTCGCAGTAGCCCGGCACCGCCGATGCACCACCGGCCGCGGCCTCCAGGCGGTCGAAGGCCGTAGCGTCCGCGGCCTTTCCCCTGCCCTGAGCCACGCGGTAGGCACGACAGTGCGCCTCGTCGTCCTGTGCCTGGTCCGGGTGGCCGGCGGAGCGACCGGCACCCGGCGGATCGGTCGGCCCCTGTTGTGTACGGTCTGCGGCGGGAGTCGGCGCACCTGACTGGGGGCTACCGGGCGCGTCGGGTGCGGTGGAGGCACTCCTCGCGGGGCGTGCGGGACGCGTCCGGTCGCGCCCATCGTCATCGAACGGCGTCGGCATCGCACCCGAACCTGCGGCCACCGCGACCCCGCCGAGAGTCGCGGCGGCCGCGAAGCCGGCGATCATCGCCCGCGCCGAGCGCACGAAGCGCAGCCGCTCGACCGGTCGCCAGTCGTCGCGCCTGCGGCGCCGCAGCGGCGACACGGGTGCGAGTGCCCCCTCGTCGCGCGCCGCCCGGAAGGCATCGAGCGCCCGCTCTTCGGCTACGGGGCCGGTCTCACCGGAACGTTGCACGGCTGCCAGCAGAGCGGCCACTTCGCGGGATACCGGCGCATCGGTCGCCCGTGGCGATTCATCTCTCATGTCTCATCTCTCAGCGTGCGGTGTGATGCAGACGTCACACTGCCCAACCCTGTTGAGCCCAGATGCTCGGCCAGTCTCTTCAGTCCACGGTGGGCGGAGGTGCGTACCGCGCCCACACGCTTGCCGAGCACCCGCGCCGTCGCGGGACCGTCGAGGCCGACGACGACACGCAGCAGAACAGCTTCCGCCTGCTCCCTCGGCAATCCGCGGATGAGTGCGAGCGCCTGCTGGGTGGAGAGCGCCTCCAGGGCGGAACCGGCGGTGTCCTGACTGTCCGGCAGTTCGAGGATGTCCTGCTCCAGAAGTGCGGTGCGCGGCCGCCGTCGCTGCTTGCGCAAGTGGTCCAGCGCCCGGTGCCGGGCGATCGTCGCGGTCCAGCCACGAAACCCCGCCCCATCCCCACGGAATCGTCCGAGGTCACGGGATATCTCCAGCCAGGCGTCGGAGGCCACGTCCTCGCCGTCCTCGCCGACCAGTCCCCGTACGTAGCCGAGCAGCCCGGGATGGACGAGCCGGTACGCCGCGGCAAAGGCTTCCTCGTCACCTTGCTGAGCGCGCTCCACCGCGACGCCGAGCTCGGCGTCGTCCGTCTCCCCGCGGCGCTGTTCTCCGCCCTTGGCCACACTTTCCTCTTCGTACCGACTTCGTCCGATGTATACCGCCCCAGCACGGCTCACCGGGCCCTCGGCCCGTACACCCCTCGACTACCTCTGCGTGACGGCACACAGAATTGTCACAGCCAGGGAGTTCGCGATGCGGGGGCGATCCGCTGCGCAAGTCCGGATACGCCCAGGTCACAGGGCGGCGATGGGGCGGCGGGCGCGCCCGTGCAGCAAGAGGTAGAAGCGCTGGAGCGACTCCTCCGACGCCGACTCAAATCGGTTCGCCACCTTCCCGATCGGGTTCCAGACCCGCCCGTCGGGCATGCGAACGCCCGCCGGCTGTCCGAACAACTCCCGCTGGCCGTCGTCGAGGTCCACCCACCGGCCGCCTGCCCGGCGCACCATGACCTCACCGGTGTACGCGCCCAGCCCCCGCAGAAACGGCTCGACCTGCCCCCGCTCCGGCCGGCTGTGCCGCAGCCCGTCGACGATCAGGTCGACGAGCCGCAGGCTGACCACGGAGTAGTTGAGCGGCAGCCGGTTCCGCTCGGTCAACTGCGCGACGAAGCACGTGACATAGGCCCGCATTTCCGACGCCGGAGGAAGCTTCTCAAGATCAATCTCCATGCCTGCCCAAGCGCCGGACGGCCGGAAAGCATCACAGGTATCGGACGTGTCTGTTCTCATACGGCGAGTTCCAGCCAGCCATACAACCCACCACCCCTCTCACACGTGGGCCGTCCACGCCGCATCAGCCAATGGCGATACGCGGATGGGCGGAGACTTGATCCACGCCATGATGCCGTCCACGGTGGCGCGCGGCACCGAAGCGCGTCTCACTGTTGTGTTCGGTGACCTATCGGGCCAGGGCGTAGACCGTGGTGCGCAGGCTTTCCCCGAATCCGTGCGTCCCATGTTCGAGATGCTCGTCAGCGGCGCTCTCACCGCGGCCAACGAGGTCCTGCCTGCCATGCGTGAGGCCCACGACGGCGCCCTGCTGTTCACCACTGGCACCACCGCACTTTTGCCCATCCCGGGCATGAGCAACTCCGGCATCGCCCTAGCCGGGCTGCGTTCCTGGCCCATGGCCTGCACAACGACCTCGCCGCCGAGGGCGCACGATCCCGCAGATCGGTAACACCAGCGCCTCGGGCATCGACACCGGCCTCCTCTTACGGAGCGTCGGCACTCGGTTCGTCCACGGGGACCCGGATCGGGCTGAACCCGGCCCCGTGACTCCCGTCCTTTCCCGCACACGAACCCCGGAGCCGCTTGGCCTCACCCGAGAGGCTCCCGCTGTGCATGGGCGAGGCCACCGCCTCGTCACTTTCGGTCTGTACGGTGCGCCCCTACGGACAGCGGCTGCGAGTGGAGGCAAAGGGTGAGTGGCGTGGCGAGTGCGCCGGGCGGTGGTGCGGTCGGCGCTGACGGGTCCGGCGGCGGTGACGTGTCCGACGGCGGTGCACTCGGACGGCGACTGGGTGTTTTCGACGCGGTGGTCATCGGGCTGGGGTCGATGATCGGGGCCGGTGTCTTCGCCGCGTCGGCACCCGCCGCCGGGGCTGCCGGATCGGGGCTCCTGATCGGTCTGGGCGTGGCCGCGGTCGTGGCGTACTGCAATGCGACGTCCTCCGCGCGACTCGCCGCCCGCTATCCGGCCTCTGGCGGGACGTACGTCTACGGGCGTGAGCGGCTGGGAAATTTCTGGGGCTACCTGGCCGGCTGGAGCTTCGTCGTCGGCAAAACCGCCTCGTGCGCAGCCATGGCGCTGACAGTCGGCGCCTACGCCTGGCCGGGCCAGGCCCATGCGGTGGCGGTCGGCGCCGTGGTGGCTCTCACCACCGTGAACTACTTGGGCGTGCAGAAATCCGCGTGGCTGACCAGAGTGCTCGTGACGGTGGTCCTCGCAGTCCTGGCCGCCGTCGTCACCACGTGTCTGACCAGCGACGCGATCGAGCCGTCCCGGCTGGCGCCCGGGGCGGACGCCACGGCGGGCGGGGTGCTGCAGGCGGCTGGGCTGCTGTTCTTCGCCTTCGCCGGATACGCCCGCATCGCCACGCTGGGTGAGGAGGTCCGCGACCCGGCCCGCACGATCCCCCGTGCCATCCCTCTTGCTCTGGGTATCACCTTGATCGTGTACACGGCGGTGGCCGTCGCGCTACTGTCGGTGCTCGGGCCTGCACGGCTCGCCGACGCCTCAGCGCCGTTGGCGGACGCGGTCCGTGCGGCCGGCGCGTCCGATCTGGCGCCGGTGGTCCGCATCGGTGCGGCACTTGCCGCACTGGGTTCCCTGCTCGCCCTCCTCCTCGGCGTCTCGCGTACGACGCTGGCCATGGCCCGCGACCGCCACCTGCCGCGCGCCCTGGCCACCGTCCATCCCCGGTTCGCCGTCCCGCACCGCGCAGAACTGGCCGTAGGCGCGATCGCGGCCCTCGTAGCCGCCACCGGCGATGTGCGGGGCGCGATCGGGTTCTCCTCGTTCGGCGTCCTGCTGTATTACGCCGTCGCCAACGCGGCCGCCTGGACCCTCACGCCGTCCGAGGGCCGCCCTTTGCGCGCCGTGCCGGCCCTCGGCATGGCGGGCTGCCTGGTCCTGGCATTCACGCTTCCCCTGCATTCGGTTCTGTCGGGCGCGTGCGTGGTGCTGGTCGGCGCGGCTGCCTACGGCATCCGCAAGGGCGGGCGCCCGCACCGTCCGAGTCGCTGAATGGCGACCGCCCCGGTCCCTCAACCAGACCGCTGCGGGACGGACCCTCTCGCACGAGCAGCCGCGTTTGTCGTAAGCCACAAACCGGACCACGGCGCTGGCCTGCAGAAACCACCAGTAGAATCTGGACACGTGACTGCTGTGTCTGCGAAGCCTCGCATCCCCAATGTCCTGGCCGGCCGCTACGCCTCCACGGAGCTGGCCGTCCTCTGGTCCCCCGAGCAGAAGGTGAAGCTGGAGCGCCAGCTCTGGCTGGCGGTGCTGCGCGCTCAGAAGGACCTCGGGATCGAGGTACCCGACGCGGCCCTCACCGACTACGAGCGTGTCCTCGACCAGGTCGACCTCGCCTCCATCGCAGAACGCGAGAAGGTTACCCGGCACGACGTCAAGGCACGGATCGAAGAGTTCAACGCTCTCGCCGGGCACGAACAGGTCCACAAGGGCATGACCTCCCGGGACCTCACCGAGAACGTCGAGCAGCTGCAGATCCGGCTCTCGCTGGAGCTCATGCGCGACCGCACCGTGGCCGTCCTGGCCCGGCTCGGCAGGCTTGCGGGCGAATACGGCGAGCTGGTCATCGCCGGCCGCTCTCACAATGTCGCCGCCCAGGCGACCACGCTCGGCAAGCGTTTCGCGACCGCGGCGGACGAGCTGCTGGTGGCGTACGGCCGGCTGGAGGACCTGCTGGGCCGCTACCCGCTGCGGGGCATCAAGGGCCCCGTCGGCACGGCGCAGGACATGCTCGACCTGCTGGGCGGTGACGCCGGCAAGCTCGCCGACCTGGAGCAGCGCATCGCCGTCCACCTCGGCTTCGGACAGGCTTTCACCTCGGTCGGCCAGGTCTACCCCCGCTCGCTCGACTACGACGTCGTGACCGCACTGGTGCAGCTGGCCGCCGCGCCCTCGTCGGTCGCGAAGACGATCCGGCTGATGGCCGGGCACGAGCTGGTGACCGAGGGATTCAAGCCGGGTCAGGTCGGCTCGTCCGCGATGCCGCACAAGATGAACACCCGGTCCTGCGAACGCGTCAACGGACTGATGGTGATCCTGCGCGGCTACGCCTCGATGACGGGCGAGCTGGCGGGCGACCAGTGGAACGAGGGCGACGTGTCCTGCTCCGTGGTCCGCCGGGTGGCGCTTCCGGACGCATTCTTCGCGTTCGATGGACTGCTGGAGACCTTCCTCACGGTGCTCGACGAGTTCGGGGCGTTCCCGGCGGTCGTGGCCCGCGAACTGGACCGGTACCTGCCGTTCCTCGCCACGACCAAGGTATTGATGGGCGCGGTGCGCGCCGGTGTCGGCCGCGAGATCGCCCATGAAGCCATCAAGGAGAACGCCGTCTCCGCCGCTCTGGCCATGCGCGAGCAGGGCACGGAGCGCAACGAGTTGCTCGACAAGCTCGCCGCCGACGGCCGCATCCCGCTGGACCGGGCGCAGCTGGACGCGCTGATGGCTGACAAGCTCTCCTTCACGGGAGCGGCCGGCGACCAGGTCACCGCGCTCGTCGCCCGAATCGAGGAAATCACCAAGCAGCACCCCGAGGCCGCGGGATACACGCCGGGCTCGATCCTCTGACAGTCGGAACCGTCGCCGGATGACACCCGAAGAGCTCCAGGCCGCCTACGACCGCATCGTTCCCGATGTGGTCGCAGGCGGCTTGCGCGTGCTGTTCTGCGGAATCAACCCGAGCCTGATGACGGGCGCCACGGGCTACCATTTCGCCCGCCCCGGCAACCGCTTCTGGCCGGTGCTCCACCTGTCCGGCTTCACTCCCCGCCAGTTGAAGCCCTCGGAACAGCATGAGCTGCTGGCCTACGGTCTGGGCATCACCAATGTGGTCGCCCGGGCCACGGCGAGAGCGGACGAACTGGCTGCCGAGGAGTTCCGCGAGGGCGGACTGATCCTCACGGCCAAGGTCGAACAGCTGCGCCCGCAGTGGCTGGCGGTAGTGGGGGTCACCGCCTACCGCACCGCCTTCGGCGAGCGTCGCGCGCAGATCGGCCCGCAGGACCGGACGATCGGCGGTGCCCGGGTCTGGGCCCTGCCCAACCCCAGCGGACTCAACGCCCACTGGACTGCTCAGAGCATGGCCGAGGAGTACGGGCGCCTCCGCGTGGCAGCTGACTTCACCGCTCCCAACCATTCGGACTGAGCCGGACTGCGGGAGCGAGCACCAAAGGTCTGCGGGGGCTCGGGGGAATTGAGGTCAGGTGGTGGGGGCTGCAGGGCCGGCGGTACCGCGTCCTCACATCCGAGGCTCGATGAGCACCCCGTCGATGCGGCGGAGGTGACGGTCGGTGGCCGCGCCGCCGGTCAACGGCCCGGCAGTGACGAAAGATTTTGGCATGAGCCTTGAGGTGCTCAGCCTCTCTCGCATGGGCGGCGCCGTTCCCGGCCCCTTCCGCGACCACCTCCCGATGTGCATCCACCAAGCCACGGACATCGGTCCTCAGGCGTCCCTGCGCCTCATCGCCCACCAGCCGGCGAGCAGCGCGAGGCCTGCCCAGCCGGCCGTGACTGCCAGCCCTGCCCATGGCCCCAGACTGCCCTCCGGACTCTGGTGCAGTACCAACTGTCCGGCCCGGTCCGGCAGATAGAGCGCCACGCCGCTCGCGACGTCGCCGACCACGAAGGAGACGATCAGGACGAACGGGATGAGCAGACTGAGGACGGCGACCGCACTGCGCAGCAGCACCGTCAGGCCGGCGGCGAACAGGGCCATGAGCGCGAGGTACATGCCGCCGCCGAAGGCGGCTCGGAGAGCCCCGGGTTCGCCCAGACCGATCGCGTACTTCCCCATGAACATCTGGCCCACCAGGAACGCGGTGAAGCTGGTGGCGAGCCCGACCACCAGGGCGAGCACGCCGATGAGGGTCATCTTCGCCGCGTAGAAGAGGTCACGGCGCGGCACCGCCGCGAGCGATATCCGCAAGGCACCATTCAGATACTCGGAGGAGAGCGCTGTGGCGCCGAAGCTGATGGCGGCGATCTGGCCGAAGTTCAGTGCGTAGAAGGCGCCGAAGACCAGATCGTCCGAGTTCTCCGCCTCGGCCTGACCAACGGTGGCGAAGGCCAGCAGGGTGACAGCGAGTGTCACCAGAAAGACCGCCGTCAAGGAACCGGCTACGGACCGTACCGATCTGATCTTGATCCACTCGGAACGGAGCACGTCGGTGGTCGACATGGTCAAGCCTCCTGACGGGTAGCGGGTGACGCTGCTGCAGACGAGAATTCCGTCGCCTCGGCTGTGAGTTCGAGATAGGCCTGCTCCAAAGTGGCCTGCTCGTCGATGAGTTCAAGAATGGGGATGCCCTCGAAGGCGGCGATGGCGCCGACCTCCTCCGCCCTGGTGCCCTCAACGATCCAGCGACCGTCGTCGCTCTGTACGAGCTCGTGTCCCTTGCCGGTCAGCGCGTCGCGGAGCCGACCCGACTCCGTCGTGCGTACGCGCACGCGCGGGCGGCTGCGGGAGTCGAGGAATTCCTGCATCGGCTGGTCGACAAGGAGTCTGCCCCGGCCGAGGACCACGAGGTGGTCGGCGAACGACGACGTCTCGTTCATCAGGTGACTGGAGACAAGAACCGTGCGGCCCTCTCGGGCCAGCCGTTTCAGCAGCTCCCGTATCCAGATGATGCCTTCCGGATCCAGCCCGTTCGACGGTTCGTCCAGCATGACGACGTCCGGTTCGCCGAGCAGAGCAGCCGCTATGCCGAGGCGCTGTCGCATACCCAGCGAGAACGTCTTGATCCGGTGGCCGCCGACCCGGCCGAGCCCCGCCTCCTCCAGAACCGCCTCGACCCTGCTGGCAGCAAGGCCGTTGCTCGTCGCGAGAGCCAGCAGATGGTTCCGCGCGGTCCGCGAACCGTGAGCGGCCTGGGCATCGAGCAACGCGCCGACCCGGCGCAGCGGATGATCGAGTGCGGCGTAGGTCTGACCGCCGACAGTGGCCGTACCACCGGTCGGCCGGTCCAGGCCGAGGACGAGACGCATGGTGGTGGACTTGCCGGCGCCGTTCGGGCCGAGGAAACCGGTGACCCGGCCGGGTCTCACACTGAACGTGAGGCGGTCCACTGCGCGGGTCGCGCCGTATTCCTTGGTGAGCTCATGGACGTCGATGCTGGTCATGTCCTCAGCTTGGCGGCCGCGCCCCGCCCCCGCCCTCCCCCGCCGGAGGGGATCATCTCCCTCGCTCGGGGGAGCCGTCTCGTTCGAGACGGCTGGCACGATGGCGGCATGCGTCGCCTTCTCCGTCCGCTGACCGAGCCGTTCACCTACACCCGCTGGCTGCACATGCTCATTCCGTGCGCGGTCGGCAGTGTGTGGCTGTTCATCTCCATGGACACCCCATGGGCCCTCATGATCTTTGCCGTGCCGGTGGGCCTGGTCCCCGGAATGCGGCTCGCCGAGGGGGTTCAGGCCCAGCTGTTGCTGATGCCGTCGGAGCGCGGCAGACCCGATGCAGCGATCTCCGCGGCTCCGGCGGAGACCTGGGCGGCCCGCTGGCGGACCGTGGTCTGGCTGGAGGTGCGGCTGCTGCTCTCGGTGGTGGCGGGGTTCGCGACGGTGTGGTTGTCCGCCACGGCAGTTGACCTCGTCCTCACCGCGTCGGGTTCGGGCCCGAGCGACGACTGGCTGATCCGCGGCGTGGAGCCGCACTGGTGGTACGCGCTGCTTGCACCCGTGCCTCTTCTCCTGCTGCTCGCAGTTGTCGTGATATGCGGTGAGGTGATCACGGCGGCTGCGCGGCGGCTGCTCGGTCCGTCACCGGTGGAACGGTTGACCGCGCTGGAGGAGCGCACCGAGCAGTTGCTGGAGCGCAATCGCATTGCGCGCGAGCTGCACGACTCGATCGGGCACGCCCTGACCGTGGCGGTCGTCCAGGCAGGTGCGGCGCGGGCGGCGAACGATCCGGCGTTCACCGAACGGGCACTGGCCGCGATCGAGGAGACGGGCCGGGCAGCACTGGACGATCTGGAGCGGGTGCTCCGGGTCCTGCGGGAATCGGAGGCACCGGTGGGAGAGCGGCCGACACTCGCCGAGGCGGACCGGCTGCTGGACTCGGCGCGCGGCTCGGGGGCGAAGGTCGACGCCGAAGTCTCCGGTCCGGTGGAACTGGTGCCGGGACCGGTTTCCCGCGAGGGGTACCGGATCCTGCAGGAGTCCCTCACCAATGTGCTGCGTCACTCCGGGTCCGTCCCCGTGCGGGTGAGGATCACGGTCGCGGACGGCTGGCTGGAGCTTGAGGTGACCAATCCGCTCACCGGGTCGATAGGTACACCGGGCCGCGGCAGCGGACTGCGGGGCATACGTGAGCGGGCCGCGCTCCTGGGCGGAAAGGCCAAGACCGGTCCGTACGACGGCGAGTGGAGAGTGCACGCGAGCCTCCCGCTGGACGGCCTACGCTGACCGGATGCCGGTTACCGTTCTTCTGGTCGACGATGAACCCCTCGTGCGCGCGGGACTGCGTGCGGTGCTTGAGGCCCAGCCCGATATCGAGGTGGTGGGCGAGGCCGCCGACGGTGCCGCAGTGATCCCGCTGCTGCGCCGACTGCGCCCCGATGTCGTGGCGATGGACGTGCGCATGCCCTTGATGGACGGCATCGAGGCAACCCGGGTGGTGCTGCGCACGGTGCCGGATCCACCGAAAATCCTGGTGGTGACGACGTTCGAGAACGACGAGTACGTGTACGAGGCGCTGCGCGCCGGGGCGGACGGTTTTCTGCTCAAGCGGGCCCGGCCCTCGGAGATCGTGCACGCAGTGCGTCTGGTCGCCGAGGGCGAGTCGCTGCTCTTTCCGGCCGCGGTCCGGCAGCTCGCCGCCGAGTACGGGACGAGCAAGGCCAAGGCGGCCATGGAGCGCGCGGCGCTCACCGAGCGGGAAGAGGCGGTGCTCCGATTGATGGCCCGCGGACTGTCCAATGCGGAGATCGCCGCCAAGCTGGTGGTCGGTGTCGAGACGGTGAAGACCCATGTCAGCGCCGTACTGGCCAAGTTGGGGGCCAGGGATCGAACGCAGGCGGTGATCGCCGCGTACGAGTCGGGTTTCGTGGCTCCGGGCTGATACGGACGGCGCCCGGATCCCTGTTCCGGGTCACGGTCGCTCCCCTTCCGGGCAACGAGTACGATCCGCTGACATGCTCGCGAGCTGGGAGGACACACCGTGGGCCGGTTGACCGGTGGGGACCCGTCGCTGTTGCGACGGATCAATTCCGCGGTGGTACTTCATGCCCTCAGGGGCACCCACTCCCCCACGCTCACGGACCTGACTCGTATCACGGGTCTGTCCCGGCCAACCGTCGAGGGAGTCGTCGAGGGCCTTATCGAGGCCGGTCTGGTCGTCGAATCGGCGCCCGACGAGGGTGAGGCCCGACGTCAGGGCAGGCCGGCCCGCAGGTTCCGGTTCCGCGCCGAGGCGGGACATCTGCTCGGCATCGAGATCGGCCCGCACCGCGTCTCCGCACTTCTGTCGGGGCTGGACGGCGGGATCATCGGCGCCGGTTCGCGCGAGGTGTCCGAGACGGCTTCCGCGGACGACCGGCTCGACCGGGTAAGGGCCGTCGTCGCCGATCTGCTGCGGCGCTCCGGGGTGGCCCGGAGCAGTCTGCGTGCGGTCGGGGTGGGCAGTCCGGGGATCGTGGAGGCCGACGGGACCGTACGTCTGGGCACCGCGCTGCCGGACTGGACCGGTCTCGCGCTCGGTGAGCGGCTGCGGCGCTCCTTCCGCTGTCCGGTGCTCGTGGAGAACGACGCCAACGCCGCGGCGGTGGCCGAGCACTGGAAGGGTGCCGCGACCGAGTCGGACGACATCGTGTTCGTCCTGGCGGGGCTGAGCCCGGGGGCCGGTTCGCTGATCGGCGGACGGCTACATCGTGGTTACGGCGGTGCAGCGGGCGAGATCGGCGCACTCCATCTGCTCGGCCGCGAGGTCACACCGGAAAAGCTGCTGTCGACGACGGACACGCCGCTGGATCCGCTGGACGAGCAGGCGGTCGCCGCGGTGTTCGCGAAGGCCCGGCACGGCGATGTGCGGGCTCAGGCTGCGGTGGAGCGGTTCATCCAGCGGCTGGTGCACGATGTGGCGGCGCTGGTGCTGGCGCTCGACCCGGAGCTGGTGGTCATCGGTGGCTGGGCCGCCGGACTGGACGGAGTGCTGGATCCGCTCCGCGGTGAGCTGGCCCGGTACTGTCTCCGGCCACCGCGGGTCGCGCTGTCGTTGCTGGGCGAGGCGGCCGTGGCCACGGGCGCTCTGAGGCTGGCGCTCGACCATGTCGAGGAGCAGCTCTTCGCCGTGGAGGGATCGGTGACGGCCCGCCGCTGAGCGCGACGGGCCGTTCGTTGCGTTCGAAGCCGGCAGGACCGGCCGGGCTCACGACGCGTGGCGCTCCTGGCCGGGGTGGCTGATCTCCAGGTCGCCGGAGTCACCGAAGGTGAGTCGGCACGTGTCGGCCCGGTAGGTGGCGACGGAGACCGCAGCTGTGCCGCCCGCCGCGAGGTAACGGGTGGTGACGACGAGGACCGGTGCGCCGGGGAGCCGGTCGAGCTCCTTGGCGTCGTCCGCTCGCGCGGAGCCGAGCTCCACGGAGCGGTCCTGACGGTCGAGGCCGAGACGGTGCAGTTCCCGCACGACGCTGCGGGCGCGGGCGGCTCCCGACGGGGTCTCGATCGCGGACAGTTCGGGCACGGACGCCGACGGCACGTACAGCAACTCCGCAGCGACCGGCTGCCCCTGAGTGACCCGGATCCGGCGAACGATGTGCACCGGCTCGTCGCTGTCCACGTCGAGCATGGCGAGGACCGGGGCGGGCGCTGTCGCGCTCGTGCAGCCAATGGGCTGCCAGGCCTCGTCGGCGCCACCCGTCCAGTCGTGCTGCGCGGTCGAGACGGCGACGCCCACGCGCGGCGGGGCGACAGTGGTCCCCACGCCGCGGCGGCGCTGCAGCCTGCCTTCGAGTTCGAGCTGCTCCAGAGCCTGTCGGAGCGTTGCCCGGGCGACGCCGAACCTGGCTGCGAGCTCACGCTCGTTGGGCAGGATCTCTCCCACCGCAAAGTCCGAGTCGAGTGCCTCACTGAGAACGGTCTTGAGGTGCCAGTACTTCGGCTCCTGCACCGATTCCAGCTGCGTGGTCCCCACCCTGTCCTCCGCAATCACCCAGCGTCTTTTTCCGCGACGTTATTTATTAAAGGTTCCTGTCTTAACGTTGAGACCATAGGCTGGCACACCCCCTTGGTCAAGACCAATCCTTGGCCCGTCACGCTGCGAATCGGGGCCCTGTCGCAGAGCGTTCACAGGACGTTCGTGGTGCCGTGCGGCGCGCGCAGCACAAAACCCCACGTCCGGAGGGTCCGTGGGGCTTCGGCCAGGCAGGTGTCGGGACGGGTGGCTACTCGACGGCCAGGTTGGCAAGCTTGTCAGGGTTGCGGATGATATATACGCACTGGATGACACCATCCCTTACATCGATCTGGAAGACGCAATCGGGCTTTCCGCCGGACAGCACCACCAGGGCGGGGCCGCCATTGAGCTCCGCGAACCGGGCCTCGAGGCCGGCAAGCTGATCCTTCGTGACGGCCAAGAGGAAGCGACCGACCTTGTCCTGGCTCTCGATGATCCGCAGTGGCGCCTTGGACTTTCCGCCGCTGTCGCCGACCAGACGCACATCGGGGGCGAGGAGCATCAACAGCTCCTCGATGTCGCCGCCCGCCGCCGCAGCGAGAAACCGTTCGGTGAGGTCACGCCGCTGGGCCGGGTCGACGTCGTAGCGCGGCTTACGATCCTCCACGTGCCGCCGCGCGCGCCCGGCGAGCTGGCGCACCGCGGCCTCGGTCCTGTCGAGTGCCGCGGCGATCTCTCCGTACGGGAAGCCGAAGGCCTCGCGCAGGACGAAGACGGCGCGCTCCAGCGGGGAGAGCGATTCGAGGACGACCAGCACGGCGACGGACACGGAGTCTGCGAGGACGGCCCGCTCGGCGGTGTCGGGCACGGCAGGTCCGAAGTCGGTGACCAGCGGTTCGGGCAGCCACGGTCCGACGTAGGCCTCGCGCCGGGTCTGCAGCTGTCGCAGCCGGTCGATGGCGAGGCGGGTGGTGGTCCGCACGAGAAACGCACGCGGCTCCCGTACGTCATCGCGTGGCGCGGCCGACCAGCGCAGCCACGCCTCCTGCACCACGTCCTCGGCGTCGGCGATCCGGCCGAGCATGCGGTAGGCGACCCCGGTCAGTACGGGGCGGTGTTCTTCGAAGACGTCGGTAACGGTGTCGGCTGTCACCGTCCCATCCCAGCCGACGCACCGGGCTGTGTCCAGCACGAATCGCCCGGCCCCCTTGAACTGCTGGCTACTGAGCGGTAATTGTTATTTACGGGACGTCTAAGTCCCTTCGTGCAGAGCCATTTCAGGCAAGACGCATTCGTGCCGGACACCCCGGGAGCAACCGCATGGCCACCTCGGTCTCGTTCACCGTCGACTCACCCGGAGGACCGCGGACCGTCTCCGTGGCGTACGAGCGCACCGGTTCCGGGGATCCGCTGTTGCTGCTCCACGGCATCGGCCACCATCGTCAGGCCTGGGACCCGGTGCTGCCGGTACTGGCACCGGAGCGGGATGTCATAGCCATTGATCTGCCCGGTTTCGGCGTCTCCGCGGCGCTTCCGGACGGCGTTCCGTACGACCTGGCGAGCGTGGTCCCGGTGCTCGGCTCCTTCTGTGAGGCGCTCGGCCTGGACCGGCCTCATGTCGCAGGGAATTCGCTCGGTGGACTGCTGGCCCTGGAGCTGGGACGCGAGAAGCTCGTACGGTCGGTGACGGCGCTGTCGCCCGCCGGCTTCTGGACGGAGAGCGAGCGGCTCTACGCCTTTGGCACTTTGCGGGCGATGCGGCAGGGAGCGCTGGCTCTGCCGATGCCGTTGATCGAGCGGCTCTCGCGCAGCGCGGCCGGGCGTGCGGCGCTGACGAGCACCATCTACGCGAGGCCCGGGCGCCGTTCACCCGAGGCCGTCGTCTCGGAGACTGTCGCGCTGCGCGAGGCGACCGGTTTCCACGAGACTCTCGCGGTCGGACGGAATGTCGCCTTCACCGACGATGTGCCGGGGCTGCCCGTGACCATCGCCTGGGGCACCCGCGACCGGCTGCTGCTGCGCCGGCAGGGGGTCAGGGCCAAGCACGCCATTCCCGGTGCCAGGCTGGTGCGCCTGCCCGCCTGCGGTCATGTGCCGATGAACGACGATCCCGCGCTCGTGGCGCGCGTCATCCTCGACACCAGTCGCTGAACGGGTACCGGTCACGGAACCGGCGGAACCCTGCGGCCTGCTGCGCCGCAGGACACCTGAACCGAGCGCCACGCCGCAACCCACCAGCAGGCTTCCGCCGGCCTGCGCGATCCCGTACGAACCGGTTCCGACGAGCGGCGCGGTGAGTGCCGCTGAGACCGGGATCAGCCCGGAGAAGAGCGTGGCGCGTTCGGCGCCGATGCGCTGCATGCCCATGTACCAGCAGACGAACCCGACGACCGTGACCACGGCTGCCTGCCACAGGAGCGCCACCGTCTCCGCGGGTGTGGGCATCCGCAGAAATCCGCTTCCGTCGAGCAGGACACCGAGCAGTGCGGACTCGGCGGCAGCGATGGCGCAGACAACGGCCGACAGCAGTTTCGGCCCGAGCGAGCGCAGCACCGGTACAGCCAGGACGGCGAAGCCGACCTCGCCCGCGAGCGCGCCGACCGAGCAGAGGAAACCCGACATGTCGGTCCGCCCCCAGCCCTGGACGGTGAAGGCCCCAGCGGCGACCAGGGAGGCCGCGCACAGGACGGTGCGGGTCGGACGACGGCCGTCCAGCAGCGGTACGAGGACGGCGACAAGGATCGGGGCGCAGCCGACGAATACCCCCGGAACAGCGGGTTCCGCAGATCGTTCGGCGGCCAGCACCACCAGGTTGAAGCCGACCATGCCGACGGCTGCGAGCATCGCGAGCCGGGTCCACAGACGGCGGGTGAGTGTACGGAGGGGAGCGAGGCCCGAGCGTCCCCCGCTCTGGAGGAGCGGCAGGAGCAAGAGCGCGGCAAGTCCGTAACGCAGCGCCTGGCCGCCCGCGTACGGATAGCCACCGAGGACACTGTTGGCGGTGAAGGAGGCGCCGACGAGGACGCAGGCGAAAGCCGCGAGCAGCGCCCCGCGTACGGAAGTCACGTTCATGGAACCGACGCTAGGCAGCGGGGCGGTCCGGATTAAGGTCCACTTTCATGACGTCTTCGGGGACCAATCCGCCGTGGGGTGGCGCGCAGCGGAGCGCGTCCGTATCTGCTGCCTGGGAGTTACTTCTTCCGGCCGCGGCCGCCCCGGCCCGGGGGCGCGGGCGTGCGCTGCAGGAGGCGCTGCGCGAGGCAATCCGCTCCGGGCGCCTGGTTCCGGGGACCCGGCTGCCGTCCAGCCGAGAACTGGCCGCGGATCTGCGGGTGTCCCGCGGTCTGGTCACCGAGGCGTACGAGCAGCTCACCGCGGAGGGCTATGTGCGCAGCGGTCGGGGCGCGGGCACCTGGGTGAGCAGTGCCGTCCGCGGCGCTGTGCGGGCGGCGCACGATCTCGCTCCGCGCGCCCCTGGTGCCTCGGTGGACTTCCGGCCCGGTACGCCGGATCTTTCGCTTTTTCCGCGTAGCGCCTGGGCCACCGCCCATCGCGCGGTGCTGGGCCGGCTGCCGCACAGCTCGCTCGGCTACCCCGATCCACGCGGGCTGCCCGAGCTGCGGGAGGCCTTGGCCGCGCTGCTGGCCAGGCGACGCGGCGTGGTCGCTGATCCGGAGCGACTGGTGGTGTGCTCCGGCGTTGCCCAGGCGACGACGCTGCTCGGGTTTGTTCTGCACGGGCGCGGCTTGCGGACCGTCGGCGTCGAGGATCCCGGAAGCCCGGAACATGCTTCACTGTTCGCTTCGGCGGGGCTGACGACCGTCCCGCTGCCGCTGGACGAGGAAGGTCTGGCGCTCGCGCCGCTCACGCACTCCGGCGTGCGCGCCGTGGTAACCACGCCCGCGCACCAGTTCCCCACCGGAATCGCCTACTCCGCCACGCGTCGCCGCGCACTGCTCGACTGGGCGCGGACCACGGACGGGCTGATCGTCGAGGACGACTACGACGGTGACTTCCGCTACGACCGGGCGCCCGTCGGTGCGCTGCAGGGTCTGGACCCTGAGCATGTCGCGTCACCGGCTCGGTGAGCAAGTCGCTGGCACCCGGGCTGCGGTTGGGCTGGCTGCTCGCACCGGCGACGATGACGGACGACATCGTCGCCCGTAAACGCACGATGGATCTGGGCAATCCGGCCATCGACCAGGCAGCGCTGGCCGACTTCGTCACCCGGGGCGGGTACGACCGGCAGCTGCGCCGCTGCCAGCGCGCCTACCGCGAGCGGCGCGACGCTCTGACCGCGGCGCTGGCGGAACGCTTCCCCGGCACCGAGGTCAGCGGGATCGCCGCCGGTCTTCATATCATCGCCCGTCTGCCCGAACGGTACGGTCCCGAGCCGGTGTTCCTTCAGCGCGCTGCCGGTCGCGGCATCGCGCTGCGGCCGCTCAGCGACTGCGGCACCACGCGCCCTGAGGGCCGTACGGTGAACCTGGTTCTCGGTTACGCGCATCTGGCGCCCCCGGACATCGCGCGCGGCGTACGGCTGCTGGCACAGGCCCAACGGGACACACGCGGGCAGGACATCGACGGGAGTCGGGGCTCGGTGTTCATCTGAGGTTGGTGTGCCCGCCGCCGACGGGCACAAAGGTGGGGCCGGTCGCCCGGCCACCCGTACCTCTGTCCCGCTGCCCCCGGAGGCACCTCGATGTCGTACCGTCCGCGTATCCCTTCGCCCGGCCGCCGCACGGTGCTGCGCGGTTCGCTCGCCGCTTCGGCCGCGCTCGCGTTTCCCGTGGCGGGAGCGGCGGCCCCCGCCTTCGCTCTGTCCAGCCGCCCGCGCGCGGGCTGGGGCGTTCAGGTGGGTGATGTCACGGCGTCGTCCGCCCTGGTGTGGGTGCGTGCGGACCGGCCGGCCCGGATGCTCGTGGAGACGTCGGCGACGGAGTCCTTCCGGCGGGCCCGCACCTGGTACGGACCGCTTCTCGGTCCGGGCGCGGACTTCACGGGGACGACGCCGCTGTACGGACTTCCGGCGGGTGAGCAGGTGCACTACCGGGTGACGCTCGCGGACCCGGACGATCCGCGCCGGACCGGTGAGCCGGTGTACGGAACGTTCCGTACCGCGCCTGCCCGGCGCCGGGACGGGGTGCGCTTCCTGTGGTCCGGCGATATCGCGGGACAGGGCTGGGGCATCAACCCGGACATCGGCGGATACCGGGTCTACGACGAGATGCGCCGCCTCGACCCGGACTTCTTCCTCTGCAGCGGTGACAATATCTATGCGGACGGTGTGATCGAGCCGAGCGTGACGCTGCCCGACGGCAGGGTCTGGCGGAACATCACCACCGAGGAGAAGGCGAAGGTCGCCGAGACGCTCGCCGAGTACCGCGGGAACTTCCGCTACAACCTCCTTGACGACAACCTGAAGAAGTTCAACGCGCAGGTGCCGTCGATCATCCAGTGGGACGACCACGAGGTACGCAACAACTGGTATCCCGGGCAGATCCTGGACGACGCCCGGTACACCGAGAAGAACGTGAATGTGCTGGCAGCGCGTTCGATGCAGGCATTCCGCGAGTACTTCCCGGTGTCCACGCTGCACGAATCGTCCGGCGACGGCCGAGTGCACCGGGTGGTGCGGCACGGGCCGCTGCTCGATGTGTTCGTCCTCGACATGCGGTCGTTCCGGAACGCCAACTCCCCCGGCCGGCAGCCCGACGACACCACTGGCATCCTCGGCGCCGAGCAGCTCCGCTGGCTCAAGCACGAGCTCTCGCGGTCGCGCGCGGTGTGGAAGGTGATCGCCGCAGACATGCCGCTGGGACTGGTCGTCACGGACGGTGCAGCGAACTTCGAGGCATTGGCGCAGGGCGACCCCGGTGCCCCGCTCGGCCGTGAGCTGCAGATCGCCGAGCTGCTGCGATTCATCAAGCACCGCCGGATCACCGGAACGGTCTGGCTGACCGCCGACGTGCACTACACATCGGCGCAGCACTACGCCCCCGAACGCGCGGCGTTCAAGGACTTCGCACCGTTCTGGGAGTTCGTGTCGGGTCCGCTGGCCGCCGGTGGATTCCCCGCCAACGCACTCGACAACACCTTCGGCCCCGACCGGGTCTTCCTGCGCGCGCCCGACCGGGCGAACGTGTCGCCGATGGAGTCGCCGCAGTTCTTCGGCGAGGTCGACATCGACGGGGACAGCGGAGAGTTGACGGTGCGTCTGCGAGCGCAGGGCGGTTCGGTGCTGTTCACCACGGTGCTGCAGCCGGGGCGCGTCGGACAGTGACCGGACGCCCGTAGCCGATGTCGGGCGAGGCCCCGGACAGCCGTCCGGGGCCGATTGTCAGTGGTGGGATGGCGCGAACGCGACAGTGCTGATCGCCGGAGCGGGTTGTCACTCCGGAGCCGCCGGCTCCGACACCTGGATCGGTGGCCGGGAGCTGCGCGACTGGACCCGCTCCCCGTACCCGCTGGTCCTCGACGTGCTCGCGGATGCGCGGAACGCTGCGGTGCGGTGGCCGCCGAGCCGATACCCGGGCTGGCGACTCTGTCCGTGCGCGGCGGCTCGTCGCAGCTGGTAGGTCATGCGGTACGGCTGCAGGCAGCCTGGGGAAAGGGATCGGAGACGACGGCCGACGACATCGTGTCGTAACCCGCAGCGACGGGTCACGCCCCACCGTGACCCGTGTCGCTCCGCCTTCGAAGCGGCCGGGCCCGCCGCAAACCCCGCAGCGGCCGCAGTCATCCACGACAGCAACCAGTTAAAACGGGCGATAAAGGACTAGATCCACACTTAACCCATCAGTCACAAGGCGTTCGTGATCAGGCAACACCGCTCCGTCACAGTGAGCTCATGACTGATGTGACCTCCGCGAAGAGTGCCCGCCGGCCGCACCACTGGCGACGGGACCTGATCGAGCTGGCCGCCCTGTTCACCGCCGTCGCGGTGGCCGACGCGATCGCCAACATGATCGGGCACCAGCCGGATGGACCGTATCTGCTGATCGCCTCGGCCCTGGCCCTCGTGGCGGCGGCCGCGTTCCACACCTGGTGGGCACGGCGGCACAGTCACGCCCCGCCGCCGACCGCCGTCGACTCCAGCGTGGACCTGTCCCACCACACGGTCACCGACCACGCAGCGGCCACCGCTGTCGCCGCACTCCTGACCACGCCCACCGCAGCCGGTCCGGCCCCGTCCGACGAGGAAGCGGTGCTGTGGCGGATGCGCACCACGGTCCGGGACACCCCCGGCAGCCTCGCCGCGCTCTGCATCGCGCTCGCCCGGCACCGGATCGACATCCTCACTCTGCAGACACATCCACTGACACAGGGCACGGTCGACGAGTTCCTGCTGCGCGCCCCCGCCTCGCTCCAGGTCCGGCAGCTGAGCCGGGCGATCTCCGCCGCGGGCGGCAACTCCACCTGGATCGAGCGGGCCGACGCGCACGACCTGGTGGACGCCCCGACCAGGATCCTGGAACTGGCCACCCGCACCGCCCTGGACGCCGCTGAACTCCCGCTCACCCTGCGCCAGTTGCTCGGGCGCTGCGCCATCCACTCGCTGCCCGCCGTCTCGCTCACCGGCCCTGCGACCGGCGGGAGCGCGCCGGTCGAAGGGATGCTCGATGAGACAGTGATGCGACTGCGCGACCCGTCCGGCGGTGCGATCACCATCGAGCGGCCCTATCTGCCGTTCACCCCGACCGAGTTCGCCCGGGCCCGCGCCCTGGTCGAGCTCGACGCCCGACTCGGCCCCCGCGTCCCGCGCAGCGAGCACGTGCTCACGCTCCCCGAGGGCAACGAGATCACCGTCCGCCGCGCGGACGGGAGCGACCTGGCCGCCGCCCGCGCCATGCACAACCGCTGCTCCGAGCAGACGCTGCGGCTGCGCTACCACGGTCCCGTCCGCGACGCCGACCGCTACCTGGACCACCTGCTGAGCCCCAGGTTCGGCCGCACCCTGGCCGTCCAGACGGCCTCCGGCCGCCTGGTCGCCCTGGGACACCTCCTCTGGGACGGTGACGAGACCGAGGTGGCCCTCCTCGTCGAGGACGACTGGCAGCGCAGGGGCATCGGTTCGGAGCTCCTCGGCCGCCTGGTGACGCTCGCCGTCGAGGCCGGCTGCGACAGCGTCTACGCCGTCACCCAGGCGTCCAACACCGGCATGGTCGCCGCCATGCGAGCCCTCGAACTCCCCCTCGACTACCAGATCGAGGAGGGCACGCTCGTCATCACCGCCCAGCTGGGCGCGACTCCGGTACGCTCCCTGCCGCCGTACGAGCAGGCGGGTCGCTGAGCGCCTGACAGAGGTCGGCCCACAGGTCCTCGACGTCCTCCAGGCCGACCGACATACGCAGCAGCCGGTCCCCGACCCCGGAAGCCTGCCGGTCTCCCTCATCCACAATCCGGTGGCTGATGGAGGCCGGGTGCTGGATCAGGGTGTCCACACTGCCGAGACTCACCGCGGGAGTGATGAGCCGTACGGCGGAGATCACCCGGTGCGGATCCCCGTACACCTCGAAGGAGACCATCGCCCCGCCCACCGCTGGGTAGTGAACCCTGGCGATGCGCGGGTCGGCGGCCAGCCGACGGGACAGTTCGGCGGCGCTCGCGGAAGCGGCGCGTACCCGTACCGGCAGGGTGGACAGACCCCGCAGCAGCAGATATCCGGCCATCGGATGCAGTACCCCGCCGGTGGCGAAGCGCACCTGTCGCAGTCGGGCCGCGAACTCCTCGTCGCAGGCGACGACGCCGCCCATCACATCGCCGTGCCCGCCCAGGTACTTGGTGGCGCTGTGCAGAACGACCCGTGCGCCGTGCTCGACGGGCCGCTGGAGGACCGGGGTGGCAAAGGTGTTGTCGACGAGCAGCGGAACCGACCCGCAGGAGTGCGCGATTGCCCGGATGTCGACCTCGGCGAGCGTCGGATTGGCCGGTGTCTCGACCACGACCAGGCCGGTGTCCGGACGGATCGCCTCCGCGATGCCCGCCGGATCGGTCCAGGTGACTTCGGTGCCCAACAGCCCGGCACCGAGAAGGTGGTCACTGCAGCCGTACAGCGGGCGGACGGCGATCACATGGCGCAGTCCCATGCTCGCGCGGGCCAGCAGAACCGCGGTGAGCGCCGCCATTCCGCTGGCGAACGACACAGCGCTCTCGGTCCCTTCGAGCCGGGCCAGAGCCGTTTCGAACCGAGCCGTGGTCGGGTTGTCGAGCCGTGCATAGACAGGCGGCCCGTCGAGCCGGGCGCCGGTGGTGGCGAAGGTGTCGATCCGTTCCGCCTCTCCCTTGGAGTCGTACGAGGGGTACGTGGTGGACAGATCGATCGGCGGGGCGTGCAGGCCGAGTGCAGCGAGGTCGTCGCGTCCGGCGTGCACGGCTTCGGTGGCCAGCGCCCTGGACCGGGGTGTCGTCAAGGGCTGCATCGAGGCTTCGGTGTCCATGACACCACTCTGAACAGGTGCCGGGCTGTGAGGCCGGAGCACCGTGCTACGTTCGGCGAATGGCCGATTCCGTCGTTCTGGACCCGGTGGACCTGCACATTCTGCGGCTGCTGCAGAACGATGCCCGGACCACGTACCGCGAGCTCGCCGCCGAGGTCGGGGTCGCACCGTCCACCTGTCTGGACCGGGTGGCCCGGCTGCGCCGCTCAGGCGTGATTCTCGGCCACCGGCTGCGTCTCGACCCGGCCAGGATCGGCCGCGGTCTGGAGGCGCTGCTCTCGGTGCAGGTCCGCCCGCACCGCAGGGAGCTCATCGGCCCGTTCGTCGGGCGGATCAGGGCGTTGCCGGAGTCCCGTGCGCTTTTCCATCTGACCGGCCCCGACGACTATCTGGTCCACG
Source organism: Streptomyces sp. NPDC051020 (assembly GCF_040683105.1). Lineage (NCBI taxonomy): Bacteria > Bacillati > Actinomycetota > Actinomycetes > Kitasatosporales > Streptomycetaceae > Streptomyces > Streptomyces sp. NPDC051020. Next base: position 44,558 of record NZ_JBFBCG010000012.1, read on the forward strand.
TGGCCGTTGCCGACACCGCGGATCTGCAGCGGCTGGTGCTCGACGAGTTCACCTCGCGGCGCGAAGTGGCCCGCGTGGAGACGCGGCTGATCTTTCAGCAGTGGGAGTGCGGACCGCTGTTGCCCCCGGCCGCCACGGGGCCCGGAAGGACCACAGAATCCGAATGACCGGTTCCGGCCACCGCGGTCGGTGATCCGCGTCCACCACGCGAACCGGAATGAACTGTGTCAGGTCCCTGAGACCTATTGATAGTGACGCGGGCCCCCTCACCGTACGAAGATGTCCGCATGTCAGACACTTCGAACAGCGCGCTGCCCCGCCAGGTCGCCGACGCCTACGTCGACGCATTCATCGAACTCGACCCGATCTCAGGCACCTACCTCGGTGTGGCGGAAAGCTCCCGCCGTCTTCCCGACTTCTCCCCCGCCGGGCAGGAAGCCCTTGCCGAACTCGCCCGCGCCACCCTGGTGAAGCTCGACGCCGCCGAGCAGCTCCCCGGCGCGGACAGCGACGCGGAGCGCCGCTGTGGCCGCCTGCTGCGCGAACGGCTGACCGCGGAGATCGCTGTCCACGAGGCCGATGAAAGCCTGCGGGCCGTCTCCAACCTGCACTCACCGGCGCACAGCGTCCGCGTGGCGCTGACGGTGACGCCGACCGAGACCGATGAGGACTGGGCGGCGGTCGTGGAGCGGCTGCTCGCGGTTCCCGGAGCCCTGGAGGGGTACCGCGCCTCGCTCGCGCTCGGACTGGAACGGAAGCTGTACGGCGGTCCGCGCGCCACCGCCACCTTCATCGGCCAGCTGACCGAGTGGGTCGGGCAAAACGGAACAGGGTTCTACCAGGGCTTCGTCGCCGCGGGCCCGGACTCGCTGCGCGCGGATCTGGACGACGCCGCCCGGCAGGCCACGGAGGCCACGGAGGCGCTGCGTGACTGGATGCGCGATGTGTACGCCCCCGCGGTCGAGGGTGCGCCCGACACGGTGGGCCGCGAGCGGTACGCCCGCTGGTCGCGTTACTTCAACGGTACCGATCTGGATCTCGACGAGGCGTACGCGTACGGCTGGTCCGAGTATCACCGGCTGCTCGGCGAGATGAAGACCGAGGCCGAGAAGGTGCTGCCCGGGGCCGGCCCCTGGGAGGCGCTGGCCCATCTCGATGTGCATGGCAAGCACATCGAGGGTGTCGACGAGGTCCAGGCCTGGCTGCAGGGCCTGATGGACGAGGCGATCGAAGCCCTCGACGGCACACACTTCGAACTCGCCGAGCGGGTACGGAAGGTGGAGTCCCGGATCGCACCGCCCGGCGGCGCCGCGGGCCCGTACTACACGGGTCCGTCCGAGGACTTCTCGCGCCCCGGCCGCACCTGGCTGCCCACCATGGGCGAGACCCGCTTCCCTGTGTACGACCTGGTCTCCACCTGGTACCACGAGGGTGTCCCGGGCCACCACCTGCAGATCGCCCAGTGGGCCCATGTCGCCGACAGTCTCTCCCGCTACCAGGCGTCGATCGGCATCGTCAGCGCCAATGCCGAGGGCTGGGCGCTGTACGCAGAGCGGCTCATGGACGAGCTCGGCTTCCTGCCCGACGCGGAGCGCCGCCTCGGCTACCTGGACGCGCAGATGATGCGTGCCTGCCGGGTGATCGTGGACATCGGCATGCACGCGGAGATGGAGATCCCCGCGGACTCCCCCTTCCACCCCGGTGAGCGGTGGACACCCGAGTTGGCGCAGGAGTTCTTCGGAAACCACAGCGGCCGGCCCGCGGACTTCGTGGAGAGCGAGCTGACCCGCTACCTGTCCATGCCGGGGCAGGCCATCGGTTACAAGCTGGGTGAGCGTGCCTGGCTGCTGGGCCGGGAGAACGCGCGCAAGGCCCACGGCGACGCGTTCGATGCGAAGGCCTGGCACATGGCTGCCCTGTCGCAGGGGCCGCTGGGTCTGGACGATCTGGTCGACGAGCTGTCGAAGCTCTGACCCGGACGGTCATCGACAGGAAGACGGTCGGGCCCGATTCGGTGCGGTGGGCCCGGCCGCCTTCCCCCAGCGCCTCCGGCGACGAGACACCGGTGGCGCTCACGGCGTCGGTGGCCTTGGCGGCGTTGGCGGAACCACTCGGCGCGGGGCCCGGGATCGCGAAGGACGTCGTCACGTCCCGCAAGCACGACCGGCACGAGGCTTGCGATGTACCGGAGTTGACGGATCGGGCGCACCCCTCCCCGGTCGCCGGACGGTTCTGCGAGCTGCCGTGAAGGTCGGTGACGGCCAGGTCGGCGGCCTGCCCGTGGGAGCCGGCGCCGCGCCTCTGTTCACCGCCCTGATCGGGGCCGGTCCCGGTCGCAGCGTCTGAAGCCGCGCTCGACGTCGATGACCCGCCCGGTGGTCGGTCCTCCTGTGGTGACCACCGGGCCTGCCAGACGGGTTTCCGACGCCCCTCGCGGGCATGACGGCCGGCGACGCCGGCCGTTCAGCAGCCGCAGTCGTCGGAGTCGACCGGCGCAGTGAGCGCGTCCGCGGGGCGCCGCTCGCGTCCCTCCCCGGTCTCGAACTCAAAGCCCTCGCGCGCCCAGTACTCGAAACCGCCGAGCATCTCCTTGACCTGGTAGCCGAGTTCGGCGAGTGCCAGCGCGGCGCGGGTGGCGCCGTTGCAGCCGGGGCCCCAGCAGTACGTGACCACGGGGACGGCCGGGTCGAGGAGATCCCGGGCCTGCTCGGCGATGAGCGCGGTGGGCAGGTGAATCGCACCGAGGATGTGCCCCTGGTCCCAGGAGGCGGTGGACCGGGAGTCGAGGACGACGAATCCGGGGTCACCGTCGGCCGCGAGAGCGGCGGCGACATCGGACACATCGGCGTGGAAGGCGAGCGAGGCGCCGAAGTACGCGGCGGCCGCGGCCGGTGTGGCCGGCGGAAAGCGGAGGACCGGGTTGGCTGCGGAGGCGGTGAGCGGTGAAGTCATGACCAAAAATCTACGATCAGTGATCCTTTACTGGAAGACGAGATCCCCGGCACAACTCTTGATCTGCCGGGGAATCCCCTGTTGTCTCTGAGATATGACCGACTATTCCCCGGACGCCACCGACTGGTCCATCCTCGATGTCCTGCAGCGCGAGGGACGGGCGACCTTCGCCGAACTGGCCCGCGCCGTCGCGATGTCCCCGAGCGCGGTGACGGAGCGGGTGCGCCGCCTCGAGGAGTCGGGAATCATCAGTGGTTACGCCGCCGTGGTGGACCCGGAGGCGCTCGGACTGCCGATCCTCGCCCTCGTACGGCTGCGCTATCCGAACGGCAACTACAAGCCGTTCCACGATCTTCTCGACGCGACGCCCGAGATCGTGGAAGCCCACCATGTCACCGGCGACGACTGCTTCGTACTGAAGGTCACGACTCGCTCGATGAGCCACCTGGAGGAGGTCGCGGGGAAGATCGGCACGCTCGGTTCCGTCACCACCAGCGTCGTCTACTCCTCGCCCCTCCCCCGGCGGCCGATCAGCCGCTGACCCCGCCGGCCCCGCGGTGGAACACCGCCGACCCGTTCCGCTCCTTGACCACTTCGAGCTGGGCGGGGATCCGGCGGCGCAGATCGCCGACGTGGCTGACGATACCGACGCTGCGGTCCCGCTCACGCAGCGAGTCCAGTACGTCGAGGACCTCGTCCAGGGTCTGGTCGTCGAGGCTGCCGAACCCCTCGTCGATGAAGAGTGTGTCCAGCCGGACCCCTCCCGCCTCGTCGGTGACGACATCGGCGAGACCGAGCGCCAGGGCCAGGGAGGCGAAGAACGTCTCGCCGCCCGAGAGCGTCGCCGTGTCGCGCTCACGGCCGGTCCAGGCGTCGACGACATGCAGCCCGAGGCCGGACCGGCGGCCTCCGGTACGGGCGTCGGAGTGGACGAGCGTGTAGCGGCCCGACGACATCCGCTGCAGCCGTGCGGTGGCGGCGGCGGCGACCTGTTCGAGCCGGGCGGCAAGAACGTACGACTCCAGCCGCATCTTCCGTTCGTTGTCCGCGGAGGTGCCTGCGGTGAGCCCGGCCAGCCGGGCCACCCGGTCGTACTCGTCGCGCAGCGGTCCGAGCGTGCGCACGTCCTCCGTCGCGCGGCGGGACAGCCGGCCGAGTTCGGCGCAGCGCTCCCGGGCGGCGGCGAGCGTGGCGGCGGCGCTCCGCACTCGTCCCTCGGCTGCGTCGTACGCGGCCTGTGCGGCGTCGGGGTCGGCCTCCGGGTGCTCGGCGGCGGCGCGGGTCTCGGGCTCGGCGAGCCGTTCGGCGACGGCTGCGGCCTCGGCCTGCCAGGCATCGATCCGGTGCTGGATGTCGCGGTGCTCGGCGTCCGTGAGCAGGGTGGCAGCGGCAGCCTCAGGGGTGTCGAAGCCGGCCCGGAACGCGGCGTCGGCGAGCCGGCCGTCGGCCTCCTTGCTGCGCCGCGCCGCCAGCTCCTCGGCGCGCACCGCCTCGGCGGCTTCGGCGAGCAGAGCCACCCGGCGTTCCAACAGGGCGGCGTGCGCGGCGACGCTGCCGGATTCGCCGCGAGCGGCCGTCAGCTCGGCTTCCAGGCCCGCCTGTTCCCGATCGAGCCCTTCCCGCCGCGAAATCCGGGCGGCGGAGCGGCGCTCGGCCTGCTGCCGCGCTTCGAGCCTCTCGCTCTGCTCCCGTTCGGCGGCCGCGAGTGCCTCGCGCGCGGCGTGCATTCCGGCGGCGGTACGGTGCGCACGGGAATGATCGTCCGCCAACTCGGCTACCAACGCCTTGAGTTCGACAACGGCGGGTTCAGTAGCATGGGGAACACCATCGACCGTCTGGGCAGCTCCGGGGTCAGTGGCATCATCGACAGCGGTCCCCACCCCGGGGAGCGCCGCGGCACGCGCCGCCGCGTGCTTCTCCCGTACGGCTCCGAGCTCCCGATCCGCCTCCGTACGCGCCTGCTCGGCCCGCCGGTACACGGCGAGAGCCGTCTCCTCGGCTGCCCGGTCGACATGCCCGTCCGCCGCGCGCGCGGGATCCGGGTGGTCGCCCGATCCGCAGACCTTGCAGGCCTCGCCGTCGACGAGTTCCGCCGCGAGCTCGGCGGCGATGTCGCGCAGCCGCTGTTCGCGCAGCCCAAGCCACCTCTCGTGTGCGCCCAGGGCGCGCTCGCGGGCCGCGGCCAGCCGGTCGGCCGCATCCGTCGCCTCGGCCGCGAGCACGTCGCGGCGACGGGCCGCGTCCAGGCGGCGGCGGGCCGGCTCGAGCCGTCCCGCAAGGTGTTCGGTGCGGGTCGCGGACTCCTGTGCCGTCTCGATGCGTTCCTGCAGTTCGCGGCGGGTGGACTCCCAGCCCGCCAGCCAGCCTTTCGCTTCCTGGACCAGTTCCTCGTCGGCGCTGGCCTGGCGTTCCAGTTCGGCCCGCTCGGTGTCGATCTCCGCGTTGCGCCGCTCGGCACGGCGCGCGGCGTCGAGACCGCCGAGCTCCTGCCGGAGCCTGCGTTCCAGGGTTGCCAACTGCTCGGCACCCGCGTCGACAAGGGTGTCGGGCAGCTGGGCGCGGGTGCCCTCACGGGCCGCGCGGGCAGTCCGGTAGGCACGCTCGGCGTCGTCGCGCAACTCCAGTGCGGGGGCGACGAGTTCTGCCTTGCGTGCTCGTTCGAGCCGCTCGCGCTGCCGGTCGCGCTCGGGGCGGCGGGCTTCGAGCTCGGAGGCGCGGCGACGCGTCTCCTCGTATCGCTGCTGGAGTCTGGCGAGTTCGCGTGCGGTGTCGAGTTCGCGGCGGGCGAGGGCCTGCCCGCTCTCGGCGGCGGAGAGTACGGACTCGGCGATGTCGAGCCGTTCCCGGGCGTTGCTGCGGGCCGCCGCAGCCCACTCCAGTACGCCGTCCGTGAGTCCCGGATCGCCGGGCCGGGCGTCCGGCAGGGGCAGTTCACCGGCAGCCGGTCCGGCGGCCTGGGCGATTCGCTGGGCGATCCCGAGGATCTGCTCGTCCCCGGCCTTGACCTGCGTCTCGGTGGTGCGGCGCAGTTCGGTGAGCCGTTCCTCGACGGCCGCGAATCGGCGGGTGTCGAAGAGTCTGCCGAGCAGTTTGCCGCGGGCTTCGGCATCGGCGCGCAGGAAGCGTGCGAAGTCGCCCTGCGGCAGCAGCACCACCTGGCAGAACTGGTCCCGGCTCATCCCGACGAGCTGGGTGATCTCCTCGCCGATCTCCTGGTGCGAGCGGCTGAGCGCCCGCCAGCCGTGCTCGGGGTCGTACTCGCGCAGCCAGCTCTGTGCCTTCTCGGTGGTGAAGCCCTCGCCCTTCTTCTTGGGGCGGGGCTGGGCCGGGCGCCGGATGATCTCCAGGTGCCGTCCGCCAACAGTCAGTTCCAGCCGGACCTCGGTGGGGAGGCCGGCCGGGGCGTGATCGCTGCGCAGTGAGGTGCCGGGGCTCTGGCGGGCTCCGGGCACCGCGCCGTACAGCCCGTAGCAGACGGCGTCGAGGACGGAGGTCTTCCCCGCCCCGGTGGGTCCGTGCAGCAGAAAGAGACCGGCGGCGGAGAGCGCGTCGAAGTCGACTTCCTGGGTGGCGCCGAACGGGCCGAAGGCGGTGAGGGTGAGCCGGTGGAGTCTCAACGGTTCACCTCGCGCACGCCGTCGTCCACCCGTACGTGGTCGAAGGCGCCGCGCAGCACCGTGCGCTCCTGGTCGTCCGCCCCGTTCCCGCCCCGGACATGCGCCACGAAGTCCTCCGCGATCTGCTGGTCGTCGCGCCCCCTGAGGCGCTGTGCGTACGAGGCGAGCGGATCCTCGGGGGCCCGCTCGGGTTCGAAGACGAGGCTCAGGGTGTGCGGAAACCTGTCCAGGAGGCGGGCCATCGGCTCGTCCGGACGGACCGGGTCGGTGAGGGTCGCCTCCACCCATGCCTCCTCGTGCCGGGCCAGCGCGGGGTCTTCGAGCAGGGTGTCGAGGCGGCCGCGGAGGCGGGCGAGTGGGCGGGGCACCGGGCAGTCGATCCGCTCGGCGGTGATCGTTCCGGTGGCTCCGAGGTCGATCAGCCACATGGTCTTGCGGTGGGCGACCTCGGAGAAGGAGTACGCGAGGGGTGAGCCGGAGTAGCGCACCCGGTCGGTGACGGTCTGGGAGCCGTGCAGGTGACCGAGCGCCGTGTAGTCGACGCCGTCGAAGACTCCGGCGGGCACAGCGGCCACACCGCCGACGGTGATGTCGCGCTCGCTCTCACTGGGTTCGCCGCCCGCGACGAAGGCGTGGGCGAGGACCACGGAGCGGGTGGATTCCGGCCTGGTGGCGAGGTCGGCGCGGACCCGGTCCATGGCGGCGGTCAGCACCGCTTCGTGTCCGGCCCGCTCGGCCTTGAACACGTCCTTGACGAGGGCCGGTTCGAGGTAGGGCAGCCCATAGAACGCCACATCGCCGTGCTCGTCGTGCAGGACGACGGGGGTGGCGCACTCCGCAGGGTCGGTACGCAGATGGATACCGGCCCGTCCGATCAGTCCCGCACCGACGCCGAGCCTGCGGGCCGAGTCGTGGTTGCCGGAGATCATCACCGTGGGTACGCCCGCGGCGGCGAGCCTGTGCAGGGCCCGGTCGAAGAGCTCGACGGCGGAGAGCGGGGGTACGGCCCTGTCGTACACATCACCCGCGACGACGACGGCATCGACCTCGCGCTCCTGGACGGTCGCCACCAGATGATCGAGGCAGGCGGCCTGTGCCTCCAGCAGCGAGACGCGGTGGAACGACCGCCCCAGGTGCCAGTCCGATGTGTGCAGAATCCTCAAGACCCGGCTCCGACCTGCATGTCTCTCTTCCTTTGCACCCAGCGTCCGCGCCTGCCGTGCCCGGGAGCCGCACCGGACCGGCGCATGAGCACACGGTCGGCACCGACCACGCTAACGCCGTTGCGCCGCTGATCCCTCACGAACCTGCTTCCTCACAGCTCGCAGTCTCCCATCGCCACGAACGGCCTCCGACGTGTTCAGCGAAGAAGATCGATCCGCGTTCCGATGCCGAGCCGTCCCACCCCGCCGCGCGCGTTCAGGTGTCGCCGTACGCCTCGCCGCCCAGCTCCAGCAGCGCCTCACCCGCCGTCGTATCGGCCAGCCAGCGCCGGAAGTCCTCGACATCCGCGTCCGGCAGCCCGACCTCGATGATCACCGCTTCCTGGTACCGGACTTCCCGGACGGCCCGTCCCGTGGCGCGCAGATCGTTCTGGAGCCTGCCTGCCCGCTGGTGGCCGACAGTGACCGTGGCGAGCCGGAACCGCTGCCGGGTGATCGTGCCGAGCTCGTCGAGCGCCTCGCCGACCGCTCCTCCGTACGCCCGGATGAGCCCTCCGGCGCCCAGCTTCACCCCGCCGTAGTAGCGGGTGACGACGGCGGCGACGTACCGCATCTCCCGGCGCATCAGCATCTGCAGCATGGGCACGCCCGCGGTGCCGCCGGGCTCCCCGTCGTCACTGGCCTTCTGTACGGAGGCGTCGGCGCCGATCACGTACGCGAAGCAGTTGTGGGTGGCGGTCGGGTGTTCCCTGCGGATGCGTGCGACGAAATCCTGCGCCTCCTGCTCGGTGGCGGCGGGGGCGAGCGCGCAGATGAAGCGCGATCGGTTGATCTCGGTCTCGTGCACGCCCGCTCGGGCGACTGTCCGGTACTGCTCCTGCATCCGTCCACCCTATGCGCAGCAGCGGGAATGGCCCACGGCCCCGGTCCGTTGTCCGGATCATGTACGCAGACGCAGCAGAGGCCGCAGAGACGATCCGCAGGATTCTCCTGGACACAGGCGACACCTGGGCCGTGGTCGGACTGTCCGACAACGAGTCGCGCGCGGCCTACCGCGTTGCCGCGGTCCTCCAGCAATTCGGCAAGCGCGTGGTCCCGGTGCACCCCAAGGCGGAACGGGTGCACGGCGAGAAGGGATACGCGTCGCTGTCCGACATCCCGTTCCCGGTCGATGTCGTGGATGTCTTCGTCAACGGCGGACTGGCGGGCGCCGTCGCGGACGAGGCCGTCAGGATCGGCGCGAAAGCGGTCTGGTTCCAGCTCGGCGTGATCGACGACGCTGCGTACGAACGCACCCGGGAGGCCGGACTCGACATGGTGATGGACCACTGCCCGGCGATTGAAATACCCCTTCTGGACCGATAAGCGGCATACCACCCCTCGGCCGAATGTGCGGGGTATCACACATAACACTCCGCTGGGAGAATGCCCCCTTGTGACTGTCATCAGTGCGCCGAGTGCCGTGAACGTCGCCCACCGCCGAAGCCGGCTGGCCGGTCAGCTGTCCCGGCTCGGCGTGGAGCGGAGCAGCGTCCTCCTGGTGCATGCGTCGATGCGGGCGGTGGGAGCGGTCAGCGGCGGGGCAGGTGCCGTGATCGGTGCGCTGCGGGACGCGCTCGGCGAGGACGGCACCCTGATCGTCCCGTCGTTCACACCGGAGAACTCCGACACCTCCCCCCAGTACCGCAACCGGGTCCGCGGCCTCACCGACCACGCCCGGGAGGCGGTCCGCGCGAGCATGCCGCCGTTCGACCCCGCCACCACGGCCGCACCGTCGATGGGCCGTCTCGCGGAGACCGTGCGGCTGGCCCCGGGGGCGGCACGCAGCAGCCACCCCCAGACCTCGTTCGCCGCCCTAGGTCCCCTCGCCGGCAAGCTGGTCGCGCACCACCGCCCCGACTGTCACCTCGGGGAGGACTCGCCGCTGGGCTGCCTCTACGACGTACGGGCTCAGGTGCTGCTGCTGGGCACCGGTTTCGACTCCTGCACCGCGTTCCACCTCGGCGAGTACCGCGCCCCCGCCCCGCCGCGCCGCACCTACCGCTGCGTGGTGACCACCCGGGGCAGGCGCCACTGGTGGGAGTACGAGGACGTGGCACTGGACGACAGCGACTTCGCCGCGCTCGGGGCGGAGTTCGCCCGCACTGACAACGGCGCAGCGGTACGCACCGGCCCGGTGGGCTCGGCAACCGCCCACCTCTTCGGCTTCACCGACGCGGTCGACTTCGCGACCCGCCGGCTTCCATCACTGCGGAAGGAGCGGGTGTAGCGGCGCGTCGGCACGGCCGCCACTGGGCAGAAGGCCTGTGCGTGTATATACCAAGACGTCTGCCTGCGCTCACACTTACCGTGTATCGGCCTTACGGGGAGGCACCGGATGGAGCAGCTGATCCACACGGAGGACGGTCGCGCTTTGGCCGTGGAGCACTACGGCAATCCGCACGGCAAGCCGGTCTTCCTGCTCCACGGCACGCCGGGCAGCAGACTCGGTCCGGCCCCACGCAGCTCCGTCCTGTACCGGCTGGGCATCCATCTCATCACGTACGACCGTCCCGGGTACGGTGCCTCACACCGATTACCTCGCCGGTCGGTGGCCCATGTCGCCGCGGACGTCACCGCAATCGCGGACGCCCTCGGCATCGGCCGGTTCGCGGTGGTCGGCCGGTCCGGTGGGGCACCGCACGCGCTCGCCTGTGCCGCGCTGCTGCCGGAGCGCACGGGGCGCACCGCCGCGCTGGTGGGGCTGGCGCCGCGTGACGCCCAGGGCCTCGACTGGTTCGACGGAATGACCGAATCGAACGTGCGTGAATACATCAATGCCGCAGCGGGCCACCACCAGCTGACGGCCGCCCTGGAGCGCCGGTCCGCGTCGATCCGGGCGGACCCGATGGGTTCGGTCGCCGACATGCACCGTGGGCTGCCCGATTCGGACCGCGGGATCGTGTCGGACACCGGGATCAGGGCCATGCTGGTCCGTAACTTCGCCGAGGGTCTGCGCAACTCCGCCGACGGCTGGGTCGACGATGTCATGTCGTTCAGTAAGGACTGGGAGTTCCGTCCTGAGGACATCACTTCACCCGTGCTGCTCTGGCACGGCGAGGACGATGTCTTCGCCCCGGTGCAGCACACCCGGTGGCTCGCGGAGCGTATCCCGGGCGCGGAGCTGGTGGTGGAGCGCGGTGCGGCGCACTTCGGCTCGTTGCGCGTGCTGACGCGCGTGCTCAGCTGGGCCACCGGGTGACCGCGGCCGCCGCGCCGGCTCCCAGGACGACCCGGTCCGTACCGCACGCACAGACCGGCCGTCCTCGCGGATCCCGCCCCCTGCCCCGCGCTCACACAGGCTGCGGCTCCAGATCCCGGTTGATGCGCCGCCAGGTGCGGGCCGCCACCGCGATGGGATGGTCCACACCCAGGTGTTCGACGGCCAGGGACACAACTTCGGCGCGCAGCTGCTCGGCTTCGCTCTCCCTGTCCAGCGCGCGCAGGGTGTTCGCCAGGTTGGAGCGGCAGGCCAGCACGTCCGGGTGGTTCGGTCCGTATCGGCCCAACAGCCCTTCGAGGGCCGCTCGTTCCCACCTCTCGGCCGGTTCGGGCCGGTTCAGGTCGCCATAGGCGTTGGCCAGGTTGATCGCGGCGCAGAGGGTGAAGGGATGCTGCGCGCCCAGGCTCTCCTCCAGAGCAGCCCGGACCTCCTCGCCCCATTTCGCCGCCTTCCCGGCCGCGCCCATGCCGCGCAGGTAGATGGCGACGTTGTTGCGGCAGGCCAGGGTGAACGGGTGCTCGTCCCCGAGCGTGTTGCGGTAACCCTCGAGCGCCTGGTTGGCAAGATCGAGCGCCGCCTGCCTGTCACCGAGGGCGGAGAAGTCGGCCGCGAGATTCAGCCCGCAGGCCAGAGCGTCCGGAACCTTCGTTCCGTACCGCTCGCGGTAGCGGTTGTACGTCTCCTCCGTCAGCCGCTTCGCCTCGTGCGGCTGTCCGGCCTTGCGGAGCGACACGGCCAGGCTCTTCGCGGTACGCAGCGCCTCCGGCACATCCGCGTTGAGGACCCGCTCGAATGCGGCTTTGACCTCGCGCAGGATCTGTACCGAGGACACGTACTCCCCGGTCTCCCGCAGATCCCGGCCCAGGTGTCCCTTGGTGGTCAGCGTGTACGGATGGTCCACTCCGAGCAGCGTGCTGCGGCGCTCCACCGTGAGTTCGTCGAGCCTGCGCGCGGCTTCGCTGTCGCCGGTCAGGCGGTAGTCGATGGCCAGGTTGTGGGCGGCGACGAGGGTGCGCGGGTGAATGTCCCCGAACGTCTCGCCCATGACGTGATGGATCTTCCGGTCCCGGGCCAGCGCCTCGTCGAACCGGCCGAGTGCCCGGAGGTCGGCGGCCAGGCTGCCGGTGGTGATCAGCAGGCTGGGGTGGTCCTCGCGCAGCAGCCGGGTCTGCCGGGCGAGGGTGTCCTCGTCCATCGTCCGCGCTTCCTGGTAACGGCCCTGGGCACGGAGGGCGTTGGCCAGTTCGAAGCGGAGATTCAGGGTCTGCAGGTCGTCCTCGCCCAGCTCCTGGGTCCAGGCAGTGTTGAGCTGGGTGCCCAGCACCCGGGCGCTCTCCAGATCCCCTCGCTTGAGGAGGTACCGGATCCGGTCGACCATGAGCTGCCGGGCCTCCGCCTCGTCGCAGTCGGCGATCCCCGACGGGCCGAGGTGCGGCCAGATCAGCTCGAAGGCCGGCCAGCTCTGCGGATCGTTGACCGGGTTGTCCTGGTCCGCTCCCTGGGCGGGGCGGGCCTCCGCCAGGATGCGGTGCACCTCGTGCACCGCCGTTTTGCGCTCCTCGGCGCTCAGCCCGGCCCGGACGGCGGCCTGTACGAGGCGGTGGATCTGAATACTGCTGTCCGCCGGGTCGACCTTGGCCAGGGCGAAGCGGTTGAGTGCCTGGATGACCCTGCCGAGCATGTACCGCTCCCGGAGATCGGGGTCGTACGGCAGCAAGGACCGGAACATCGAGTCGCTGCCGATGAGCGTCATCGAGATCGGCTCGGCGGAGAAGAACGAGCACAGTTCCAGCAGGCGGGCCGCCGCTCTGGACTCCTCGCGCAGCCGGGCGATCGAGATGTTCCAGGTCGCTCCGATCTTCTGCGCGTAGTCCTCGGGCCTGCCGAGCGAGAGCACTTTGGTGCTCTGCTCCTTGAGCTGTTCGACGTAGGCGTCGACCGGGGTCGCTGTCTCGGCGAGCCAGGCTGCCGCCACCTCCACCGCCAGGGGCAGGTCGCCGACTGCTTCGGCCACCCGGTCCGCGTCGCGCGGGGGCAGCTTTCGGACCCTTCGACAGAGGTGTTCCACGGACTCGGCGCGGGTGAAGACCTCGACCTCCACCGCCTCCACCCGGCTGGATATCGGCTTGTTGCGGCAGGTGGCGAGAATATGACCGTAGAGACCCGAGGAGAGCGGACCGGTCTCGTCCGGAAAGAGTGCGAGTGCCTGGTCGAGGTCCTCGACATTGTCCAAGACCAGCAGCCAGCGGGCGTACGGCACTCCACTGCGCAGAGCGTTCAGCGCCGCCCTGGCCGCTTCGGCGACCACTTCACCGGCCCGCAGGCCCATCCGCTCGGCCAGTTCCGCCAGTGACGACACCACCCGGTCGGGCTGCTCGGCCTCGACCCACCACACCAGGTCGTAGTCGGCCCGGAACCGGTGCGCGTACTCCCGCGCAACCTGCGTCTTGCCGACGCCGCCGAGCCCGTACAGGACCTGCGGAAGGTGCTGGTTCGAGTGGCGGCTGCCGCGTAATTGGTCGCGCAGCCGTTCCAGGACCGAGCCGCGTCCGGTGAACCAGGCGTGCCGGGGCCGCACGTTCCACACCCCGGGGACGGCTCCGGGAAACCGGGGCCCGCCGGGCGCGACCGGAGGCCCGTCGGCGGATTCGGTCCGGTCCAGGGCGGTGAGCACCGCGGTGGCCGCTTCGCGTTCGTCCAGCCGGGCCACATCGACGATGCCCCGGCTGTTGAGCGGAAGCGTCAGCCGTACGTCACTGATCCGGACCGGGACGAGCTGGCGTCGGCTGTCCGAGGGGTCGAAGCCCAGGACCGACTCCCACAGGCTCCGGGCAAGACTCGAACTCTGGTACGCCTGCGAGACGACCGGGACGATGCGGTAGGCGCCGGACGACGCCCACTCCGCTTCGGTCCACGCCGTATGGGGGGTACGGACATCGACGGGCATGACATTGAACCCTGCGCGAAGCAGGACGGCTTCCAGCCAGTCCGCCCACATCTGGTCCTCCGCCGCATAGGTGAGGACGATGTTCGACGGCGGCACCGGCCTGCGACGGGTGTAGGCGGACACATAGGCCAGCCGTTCCGCCTCGTCGATGGGCGGCAATGTGTTCACCCGCCCCTCGGTGAGCACCGAGGTGAGCCGCTCGCAGGCCGTGAGCATGGAGCTGGTGATGTTGGGGGCGTCCCCGAAGGTGGCCAGGATCTCCTCGTACGCGTAGAAGGGCCGGTAGGGGATCTCCACCGTTCCCCAGTAGTTGGCGAGTTCCTCTTTGCCGAGTCCGCTGGGGAAGCCGGGAAAGCTGTCCTTCGCAAGTGCCCGTCCGGCGTCGGCCTTCTCCTTCTCCCCGTCGTCGATCCGCATCGGCACGGGAAGGATGCGGATGTGCTTGTCGTGGAATCGTTCCTCGATGTCGCGGGCCACGGCGGACGCACCCTCGATGCTCTGGTCACTCAGGGTGAAACAGACCACGAGTACCTGAGGCATCTGAACGGTGCAGATGTCGGCGATATCACTGAGGCCGGTCCGACTGTCGATCAAGGTGAAGTCGTAGTGCTTCTGCATGTCGGCGCGCATGGCATCGAAGAACTGGCCGCCGCCGTAACGCTCGTAGAAATCGTCCCAGTCCATCCTGCCGACGGTCGACGAATAGTCCCGGTTGCGACGGCCCGCAGAGAGGAAGTCGAGGCTTCCACCGTGCTGGAATGCCCAGTTGAGCGAGGTCGCATGCGGTCTGACCCGGGCATATTCACGGTGCCAGTCCGGATCACGCGGTGCGGGCCTGCGGGCCTCTTCCTGGTATTCGGTGATCAGATTGATCAGTCCGGGTGTGGCGGCCAGATCGGAAAGATCGAGAAAGGGGTGGAAGAACCGGTGCAGCCCGGGCGCTTCGAGGTCCCAGTCGACGGCCAGGACTCGATAGCCGTTCGCCGCGAGGATCCAGGCGGTATTGGCGAGTGCCATGGTGCGGCCGGTACCGCCCTTGTACGAGTAGAAGGTGACGACGGTCCCGTCACGGTTCTCGGTCATTCGATGGATCCTCCCCCTCGGAGGCTTCGCCGTCGTCGGCGCCGCCCTTGTCGTGGACCTTGCCGTGAACAGGTGGAACGAAATCGCTCGTTGAGCCATAACCGACGCCGTCCAACAGGAGTCTGGGGATCCTTCCGCTCCCACCCGCCGGAGGGAAGGTCTCCGCGTGGGCCGCGTAGTGCCGTTCGGCGGCCCTCACCGCGCCGGGCAGTTCCTGGCTGAACGCCTCAAGCGTGGGAACACCTCCGCCGTGGGACCGGTGACCGCTCTCCTCTTCGGAACGCGGTTCGAGCGCCTCTTCGGTCACGGCACGCAGTTCGGACTCGCGACGGCCGGAGTCGGGATCGTCACGGTTCCAGGGCACCATGACGCTGATCCAGGGCCGTGCCACTTCGCCCAACCGCCGCACCAGCTCCCTGCGGTGGGGCGCGTCGAGGGCCCAGCGGTCCAGGAGGAGCAGCCCGGGGGCCATCGGGCGGTCACTTCCCAGCAGCCGTTCCGCCTCGGTCTCGAAGTCCCCCACCCTTACCTGGTAGTCGAGATTGCGGACGAGGTCGACGGCGTGGTCGGCCAGCGGCCTGGACAACTTGGGGTGGTAGGGGTTCCAGTCGCGCTGGGCCGGTCCGTAGCAGTCGGGGGCGCGGTCCGCCGGCAGATCGGAATGGGAGCAGGCAAGGACCGAGATCTCCATCTGCCGCGCCCGCCCCGGTGGCCCGAATGCACTGGGCACGGAGGCGTAGTCCTGGTGGGGATCACCCTCGGGCATCCGGATCTGTTCCGCCACCTTGACTATGCGTTTGGCCAGGAGATAGACGGCGCGTTCGTACTGGTCGCGCAGATAGCGCAGCTTGATCAGTCCGTAGAACCCCTCGTCGGCGTAATCGTCGCCGAAGGTCGCATGGTTGAACTGGAGCCGCTCGGCAGGTTGCGGCAGTTGGCGCGGCGGTACGGGGACCCAGAGCGCCGGTACGATTCCGGACATCTGACTGCCATTGCTCCGCGCCGCCTGGTTATGGACCGCGCGGCTGGAGAATGCGTACCACTCACGTCCGCACTGTTCGCTCAGGAAATAGCGCGGCGAGTAGAGCGGCACGAAGACCCTGCAGTACGCAAGGGATTCGGAGAGCCGCTCCTGCCATCCTTCGCCCGGCTGCATCTGTTGATCCAGAAAGCCGGCGGGCACCCCGGCGGGCAGCGATGTCAGTTGAAGAACATGGGCGCACAGGTCCCGGTAGAACCGCTCGACCCACAGATTCGGGTCCTTGTCCTTTGGATCGTTCCTGGGCGTATGGGCGTAACTGAGAAAGAAGTACGGTCTTGGCTCAGCTCCCCGCACCCCTGCTGTCTCAAGATCCAACGTCTCCCCCGGTCCACGTGTGGGACCTCAGTCTAGGAAGTAGAGAATCATCGACGGAACAGCACTAACGCGCCTAATTGTTGATCCAGACAGGCGAATGTCGCTGTCGATCAATCAATTACCGCCATATCTGTCATTTTTGAACCTGGGTGCGGTCAGGGGTGCGTGGCATGTGCCGGATTGCGCGCCTCCCAGTCGGCGCGGTGTCGTGCGGCGGAGCGTCTGGCCTCCGCCGACGCGGCGGGTGAGACGTCCTCCGCCGACCATTTCTCGACCGTGCGGGCCATCCCGGCGACGAAGCGGTCGCCGAGCGGCGTCAGGAGGCCGGATCCGGCAAGCACCTCCACGGCGCCGACGGTCTGCTCCCGCCACCGGGCGAACCGAGCCTCGGCCGCGCGCGCCGCCTGTCCCTGCGTGGTCAGTCTCCTTACGCGCCAGAAGTCCGTCACCGCGATATGCGCGTACGCCCCCTGGAGCAGACCGTCCAGCGGTCGAGGATCGTCGCGCCAGGGGGCGTAGAACAACCGACGGTCGCCGACGGGCTCATGCAGGTCGAAGCTGTCCAGGACCGCTCCCAGCTTGACGTGCTGGAACTCGTGGACGATCAGCAGGGCCAGCAGATCGGGCGTCTCGGGCCGCGCCGCCGCAACCGCCCCGAACGCCTCCTTGGAGGCGGCACTGACATCGCTGCCGTCCGGCGCGTGCAGAGGGGTAAGGACCCGGAGTCCTGCTGCCACGCCCGGCGCGTAACCAGGCAGTTCACGCTGGATCAGTGACCAGGCCTCGGACAGGTCCTCCGCCCACGCCTTCGCCTCGCCCACAAAGAGCCGATCGGACACCGGCCACTGGTGGCTGTCGCGCAAGGGATCCGTGTCCTCCAGAGCGACGGACCAGCCGGGCCGTTCCACGATCCGGACGGGCTGCCAGTGCGGGGGGATGCCGTCCAGACCTTCGTCCCAGCCGACGCGCATCTCGCGGCCGATCGCCCGGACCGTGAAGCCCTGCGGGTCCGCCGTCACCTCGGCGACGGATGCCTCGTCGGGGAGAATCACCGAACCGAGGCTCGGAAGCCGAAGCAGCCCGCCCCGCACGGGCACCGCGACCGTGTCCCCCTGGCGCGCCCGCATCGCACCGACAGCTGCGATCTCCGCGAGGCCGGACGCGATGGTCTGCGGAGCTCGGCCCTCCAGAATGCGCAGGGCCCAGGGCCGCGTGTACGGGTGAGCCACCGCCGCGTCCAGCGCCTCGGGTGCTCTGACGTCCAGGTCGACCATCAGCTGCCATGCTGTCGTGGCTGTCCGGTCGGTCCGCGGGGCGCGCTCACTCACGGCGGCCAGCAGGTCCCAGTTGAGCTCCAGCTGGGCGGCGGCCAGCCGGCTCACCGTCTCCGCGCTACCGAAACCAGTGGCCAGATCGTCCAGTTGGACGACGTCGAGGGGCTCGGCACGACCGGCCGACGGAGTGAGCGCCGAGGTCTCCCGGTCGCGGATATTCATGATCAGTTCCATCAGATCGGGACAGAACACGGACGGGTTGTCGAAGCCTCTGCCGGTCCGGTAGCGGTGGGCATAGAGGCCGCCGCCACAGGAGTTGACGACCGGACAGGCGCGGCACTCCTTGCTCAGCTGCTGGAGGCCTTGTTGCCGAGCAAGCATGCCGGGGTGACGGAGCACGTCGTCGAGCGTGTTGGCGACGACATCCATGCCTGTGGCGGGCGCGGCGTCATAGGCCGTCTTCAGGCTGTCCGCCTGCTCGAACGTGCCGTCGGTCTCGATGACGACGAGATCAGCCGGTGCCAGGCCGAGGGATTCGGTAAGGCTGCTCTCGCCGCGCAGGGTACGCAGAACGGAGTCGAAGATCCGTACAGGGACCGGCCGGCCCGCTGCGTCCCAGCGCCGGTAGACGGTGACCAGCCAGTCCGCGTAGGGCGTTGCCGAGTCCCCGGGGCGGAGCGGCGGCACGTCCCACGTCGCGTGCGGCAGAAGGAAGTCGATGCGTGGTGGGTCGAGGGCGACCAGTGCGTCGTAGACGGCGATCGGGTCATTGCGCACATCGATGGTGCAGAGCAGACCGGCGAAAAGCCGCCGGTAGGCGGGACGGTTGAGCAGTTCGACGGCACGCAACACCTGGGGATGGCTGCTGCGACCGTCGGCGTAGCGGCGGTGACGGTCGTTGGAGGCCTTGTCGCCGTCCAGCGAGACGCCGACCTTGATGCCGAGCTCGGCGAACAGCTCGCAGAAGTTCTCGTCGAGCAGCACACCGTTGGTGTGGATGCGCAGATCGAGTGCGCTGACGCCGTCCAGTGCGCGGGACAGCTCGTCGGCCGCGCGGCGCAGTCGGTCCGGGCCGGCCAGCAGCGGCTCCCCGCCGTGCAGCACCACGTGGACGGCCGGCAGTCGGTGGGTCCGGGCGTGCTCGGCGATCCGGTCCGCCACCCTGACCAGGGTGTCCTCGGACACCACCTTGGGCCGGCCGCGCCAACTCGTGTCCGCATGTTCGTACACATAGCAGTGGTCGCACGCGAGATCACAGCGGCTGTGCATCTTCAGTACGAATTGGCTCAGTGAGGGCGACGGCCGGTCCATGGCGGAATTCTGTCCGGCTACTCAGACCGACGACTGAAAGGCTGCGATCACCAGCGGGCTCGCCCCGGCGTCGGTCGACAGCAGCCGACTGAGCGATGCGGGCAGGGCCCCGCCGCTCTGGACGGCCGCCCGCTTGGCGAGCGGCACCCGAGGCGCGGCCGGAAGCCGCGGGGTGAGTCCCGGCCTGACGGCCGCCGAGACGAGTTTAGTGTTCATCTAAACCTCTCATGTCGATGGAGACCCATCGGTGACACGCATGTCACCGATGGGTGCAGATCTCCATTCCCCATTGCCGGGGTAAATATGATTAAAGGCGGGCAAATGGCGCATCGATAGGCGTGCACGCATGTCTCCGGCCACTGAAACTTCCCGTTGGACTCCCGGGTTTCGGCCGAGAACACATCGCACCCTTTCGAGCTAGCGGTCAGCCACCGTTCGGCCCACAGGGACCCGGACCCGGACACGGCACACGACTCGGCCAAGCCTCCCGCAGAGCGCGGGCCGGGTCAGCCGGTTCAACCAAAAACGTTGAACCAAATCACCGAAGGCCTTCGGGCTCAGCCCACCGGGACGCCGAGCCCCTCGACAAGCACCGCGTTCGGCAGCGACGCCAGGGCCTTGCCCGGGACGATCAGCTTGCCCCGGCGGCTCCCGCTGCCGATCAGGACCCACTCCCGATCGACCACCAACGCCGCAAGGTGGGCGCCCCAGCCCCGTGACGCCGCCCCCCGAATTGTCGGCCGGTCTCAACAAGGCCTGTGCGGGGCCCGGTTGGCCGTCTCGTCGGCGAACTCAGCGTGCCGGAGGGATGGAGACCGCCATGGTGAGCTCGGTGGGCTCGGCGCCGTCGTTGCGGTAGGCGTGCGGGTGGTGTGCCTCGAAGGTGGCGGAGGTGCCTGCGGGTACGGAGTGCGCCTCGCCGTCGACGACCAGGGTGAGTACGCCCGTGGTGACGTGCAGGAGTTCGACGGCACCTTCGGGATGCGGGTCGGAGGTGCTGCCCTCGCCGGGCATCAGGCGCCAGGACCAGAGTTCGAGGGGACCCCTGGCCTCCGTACCGACGAGGAGGGTCGTGGAGCTGCCCGCCTCGGTGGACCACATGCGCACCGCCTGACTCTCGGGCACCAGCCGCACAGGGGAACCCTGTTCGTAGTCGAGCAGGGTGGTGATGCTGACACCCAGCGCGTCGGCGAGCTTGACGGTGGTGCCGACACTCGGGTTGGTGCGCGCCTGCTCGATCTGGATGATCATGCCTCGGCTGACGCCCGCGCGGGCGGCGAGGGCATCCAGGGTGAAGCCGCGTTCGCCGCGCCAGCGCTTGAGGTTGCGCGCGAGCGACTGCGTGAGCTGGTCGAGGTCAGACACATTCCGTCCAATATTCTGGATGACAGAGTCAAAAATACTGCACTACGGTGTGGTGCACCCACTCGTTCATCGCACTGTACTGCGAGGTATCCATGACAGCACTGTTCGCCCTGGCCACCAGCCTGCTGTGGGGGCTGGCCGACTTCGGCGGCGGGCTGCTCACGCGACGTGTACCCGCGCTCACGGTGGTCGTCGTCTCGCAGACCGTGGCGGCCCTCGTGCTGGGCGTCGTCGTGGTCGCGACCGGCGGCTGGAGCGAGGCAGGACCGCAACTCTGGTTCGCCGTCGCGGCGGGCGCGGTCGGGCCGGTCGCGATGCTGAGCTTCTACAAGGCGCTGGCGCTCGGTCCGATGGGGGTCGTCTCCCCGCTCGGATCGCTGGGCGTCGCCGTGCCGGTGAGTGTCGGACTGATCGTCGGCGAGCGTCCCGGTCTGCTGCAGTTCGCGGGCGTTGCCGTGGCGGTCGTGGGCATTGTGCTGGCGGGCGGGCCGGAGCTGCGCGGGGCACCGGTCCGGCGTCGGGCGGTGATGCTGACCCTGGTAGCGGCGTTCGGCTTCGGGACGGTGATGTCGCTGATCGCGGAGGCTTCCGCGACGGTCTCCGGGCTGTTCCTGGCACTCTTCGTGCAGCGCCTCACCAATATCGCGGTCGGCGGTACGGCCCTGTACGTATCGGTGCGCCGCGGAGGGCGTGCGCTGCCCGAGGTGGGAGGGGCGGCCGTAATCCGGGCCTCGCTGCCCGCCCTGGCGTTCGTCGGCCTCGCCGACGTCGCGGCCAACGGCACGTACTCGATCGCCGCGCAGCACGGCCCGGTCACCGTGGCCGCGGTACTCGCCTCGCTCTATCCCGTGGTCACAGCCCTGGCCGCGCGCGGGGTGCTGGGTGAGCGGCTGCGCACAGTGCAGGCGGCGGGGGCCGGTCTGGCTCTGATGGGAACGGTGCTGCTCGCCACCGGATAGGCGGCGGACTCCTGCCAGGGGTGTCCGGCGGGTCTGGCCGGACCCGGCTCCCGATCCAGCCTGATCCAGACGAAACACGCCCTAGCTGTCTTCCAGTTCCGCGACGGCCAGCAGCTGCTCGGGCGTCACGCCCGCCGGGATCGGCACCGGGGCGGGTGTGCGCAGGGGCGGCTGCCAGCCCTTCTCCGGGTCCCAGCTCCGTACGACGCGTGCGGGCGCACCGGCTACGACCGCATGGTCGGGCACCTCGCCACGGACCACCGCACCCGCCGCGACCACCACGTTGCGCCCGAGCCTGGCTCCCGGCAGAACCACCGCACCCGTGCCTATCCAGCAGCCGGGTCCGATGGTGACCGGCTCCATACGCGGCCACTGCCGGCCGACCGGCTCGTGCGGATCGTCGTAGCTGTGGTTCGTCGACGTGATGTAGACGTACGGTCCGCAGTACGTGTTCGACCCGATGGCCACCGTGGTGTCGGCGACGACGTGGCTGCCCCGGCCGAGCACCACGCCGTCCCCCAGGGTCAGGATGGGTTCCGAGCCGAGGTCCAGGTCCGGCATGAGTCCGGCGGTCAGGGTGACCTGTTCGCCGATGATGCAGTGGTCGCCGAGCTCGATCCACGGCTCTCCGAAGACCGTGCCTTGGGGGAAGGCCAGCCGGGTCCCTTCGCCGATACGGCCGAACCGCAGCCCGCCCGGGTGTTCCGCGGTGATCGCGCCGGCCTCCTGTACCGCACGCCAGCCACGGTGGACGGCTCGGGACAGGAGGCGCCGTCGCCAGGCGGTGAGGGAGGAGAACGTGTTGCTGTTCTTGGGCACTCGCTCACCGTAGTCGGCGCACCTGGGCCGGTCACCGTGGCCCCTTGTGATGTTCACCCCACTCACCGGCGGCCGCCCGGCTGTCACATACGGTTCCCCTGGCGCGAACGGACAACCATGGTCGCAGACACGGAGGAACGGGCGATGGCAGAGCAGGCGTTGATCACGGGCATCGGCGGCCACGAGCCGGACATCGACGCGGACGCGTTCACCGCGCCGACGTCGGTCGTGATCGGCGAGGTGACCCTGGCAGCGGGCTCCAGCGTCTGGTACCAGGCGGTGCTGCGGGCCGACTGCGCTCCCATCACCATCGGTGCCGGCAGCAACATCCAGGACAACTGCAGCGTCCATACCGACCCCGGGTTCCCCGTCACGGTCGGCGAGCGCGTCTCGGTCGGACACAACGCCGTACTGCACGGCTGCACCGTCGAGGACGATGTTCTCGTGGGCATGGGGGCCACGGTCCTCAACGGCGCGCACATCGGCGCCGGTTCGCTGATCGCGGCCCAGGCACTGGTCCCGCAGGGGATGAGGGTGCCGCCGGGCTCGCTCGTCGCGGGCGTGCCCGCCAAGGTCAAGCGCGAGCTGACCGAGGAGGAGCTCGAGGGCATCACGTTCAATGCCGTCGGGTACGTGGAGCTGGCCAAGGCGCACCGCCAGGCGCACGAGGGCTGAGTGACGGACGAGCGGTCGGCCCGGTGAGCCGGGCCGCCGGGGCTCAGTCCGCTGCCGGTACCGTCCCCGGCTCGGCCGCGATACGTTCGGCGGACTGGGCCGCCGCCTTCTTGGCCCGGTTCCGGAGGACCAGCATCGAGGTCAGCCCGACCAGTACGGCGACCACCAGGCCGAGCCAGGAGAAGCGCTTGAGCCAGGCCTCGGCGACGACTCCGACCGAGTAGACGACCGCCGTGGTCCCGCCCGCCCAGACGATGCCGCCGAGCACATTGGCGATCAGGAACTTCCAGTACGGCATGCGCAGGACGCCGGCCAGCGGTCCGGCGAAGATACGCAGCAGCGCGACGAAGCGGCCGAAGAACACCGCCCACATGCCCCACTTCTGGAACGACCGCTCCGCCGTGGCGATCTGGTCCACGCCGAAGTGCTTGGGGAACTTCCCGCCGAGCCGGGCGAGGAGCGGCCGGCCGCCCTTGTGGCCGATGGCGTATCCGATCGAGTCCCCGATGACCGCCCCGGCGGTCGCACAGGCACCGAGGATCACCGGGTTGATGCCGCTGTGTCCGGCGGCCAGCAGCGCCGCGCTCACCAGGACGATCTCGCCCGGCAGCGGAATGCCCAGGCTCTCCAGACCGATGACGACGCCCACCAGGACGTACACGCTGACCGCGGGGACTGTCTCCAGCCACTCCTGGATGTGCAACGCCGGTTCCTCCCGTGCTGATGTGCCGTCGCCCGCCGGGCAACTCCTCGGCGCACGGCGGGCAGCCTACCTGTCGTGCCGTCTGCCCGGACAGTGCGATGGGCCGCCCCGCACCCCCGATGGGGTGGGACGGCCCAGCTGGGGAGGCAGGCCGCTCAGGCGTTCGGGCGGAGCGTCCACACGACGGTCATCTCACCGGTGACCGCGCCGTCCGCACGCCGGATCTCGATGGCGACAGGAAATTCGGGCCGCTTGCCCGCGTCGAGTTCGGCGACGACGTCCGCCACCGGCCGGCCGAGGGTCGCGGTGGCGGTGACGACGCCCATCGCGAGCTTCTTGTAGCCGATCTCCGCCTTCACGGCGAGCGGTACGGCGCGGGACATCTGGTCCCCGAAGGCGGCGATGACGATCGCGCCGCTGGCCGACTCCGCAAGCGTGAACATCGCACCGGCGTGCGGTCCGCCGACGTGGTTGTGGTAGTCGGCCTGATCCGGCATCCGGACAACCGCGCGCTCCGAAGTCGTCTCGATGAACTCGAGGTTGAGGGTCCTGGCCATCGGAACCGTCGCGAGGAGCATGTCTCCGACTGTCATCTGTTCAGTACTCATGAGCCAAAGGTTACTTACGAGTAGGACTGTTTGGCCATCCCCGGATCACGCCCGCACGCCCCCCTCGGCATCCGTGTGGCCACCGCCTTGACCGTCCCTTCACGGGGGCGGGCGTAGTCGACCGGCCACCGTCCCTCTATGGTTACTCGCCATGTGGCCAGGACAGCAGCCGCCCGGGGGCGAGCAAAACCCGCAGAACCAGAATCAGAACCCTTACCAGCAGCCGGGATACCAGCAGCCGAACCCCTATCAGCAGCCGGGATATCAGCAGCACGGCCAGCCGGGGCAGCATCCGGGATACCAGCAGCCGAACCCGTACCAGCAGCCCACCGTGCCGCAGTACGCGGTCTCGGGCCCGCCCGGTGCACCGCAGCCCGGGGGCGACAACAAGAAGAAGACAACCGTCGTCGCGATCGTCGCAGCCACCGCTGTGGTCGTGGCCGCCGCGGTCACCGGCGTCGTGGTGATGAACAAGGACGGCAGCGACGTCGCCGACGACGGGCCGTCGTCGTCCCCCGCGAAGCCGTCCGCCGACACGTCCTCCGCAGCGCCGAACCCTCGGGGCACCGATGGGGACGCCAAGCCTCTCGTCGCCGGCTGGAAGGTCGTCACCAACCCCAAGTGGGGCACCCAGTTCGACGTACCCGGTGACTGGGAGGTCGGGGCGCCCGGGACGTTCTCGTACTTCGAGGACGACAAGAAGGGCGACGGCTCGCCGCTCATCGGCTTCTCCGCGCCGACGTACTTCCAGAGAAAGTGGTGCGTCGACGACGAGGACAAGGACGGCAACAAGGAGGAGTACAGCCTGGCCAGTGCGGGCACCCGCGGCGCCGAGGGCGCCACGGACGCCGACGCCAACGCCCACAGCGAGGCCGGGACATGGGCATGGGCCGCCTACGCGCAGCACATGCCGCAGAAGACGATCAAGATCAGCAAGGCGAAGAAGTACACCACCCGGTCGGGCCTGACCGGGAGCCTCGTGACGGCCACCGCCCCCAATGTCACGAAGAAGAAGAAGTGCGACTCCGACGGCAAGACCTTCGCCTTCACCTTCAAGAACAAGAACGGTGACTTCTCCTCCTGGGTCCTCTACGGAGCCGACTCCGTCAAGGACGAGCTCCCGGACGCCACGATCATGAAGATCCTCAGCACGGTGCGGCTGACCGAGGTCACCGCCTCCTGACCTGACGTGCTCCCCCTGCTCCGGCAAACCACTTGGCAGGGCGGGGGCCCGGCAGCGATAGTTCCCCGGTGACTCCTGCCGGCATCCCCCGTCCCCACATCCGCCGTCCCGCCTGGGCCGGCCGCAACTACAGTCTGCTGACCGCCGCCGCGATCATCACCGGCCTGGGTACCCACGGTGCGTTGATCGCGGCGGCGTTCGCCGTTCTGCAGTCCGGTGGCGACGGCGGCGACGTCGGCCTGGTGGCAGCCGCCCGTACCGCGCCGCTGGTGCTGTTCCTGCTCATCGGCGGCGCCATCGCGGACCGGGTGCCGCGCCACCGGGTGATGGTGGCGGCGAACGCGCTCAACTGTGTCTCGCAGGCCGCGTTCGCCTGGCTGGTCCTGGCCGGCGACCCGAAGCTGTGGCAGATGATGTTGCTCACCGCGTTGTGCGGTACCGGGCAGGCGTTCTTCAACCCGGCGGCCGAGGGCATGCTGATGTCCAGCGTCAGTGGCGAACAGGCCGGCCGCGCCTTCGCACTCTTCCGGATGTCGATGCACGGGGCCGCCATCGGTGGTGCCGCGCTCGGCGGTGCCATGATCGCGGCGATGAATCCGGGCTGGGTGCTGGCCGTCGACGCGGCGGCCTTCGCGGTGGCCGGTGCGCTGCGCGCCTTCCTGGATGTCGCCCACATCCCGGCGCGGGAGCCGGGCGGCGGACTCCTCTCCGATCTGCGCGAGGGCTGGCAGGAGTTCATCGGCCGCCCCTGGCTGTGGTCGATCGTGGCGCAGTTCTCGGTGGTGGTCGCCGTGGTCGGTGCCGCCGAGTCGGTGTACGGGCCGCTGGTCGCCCGGGACGAGCTCGGCGGCGCCCGCCCCTGGGGATTCGCGCTCGCCGCGTTCGGGGTCGGCACGCTGTGCGGGGCGCTGCTGATGATGCGCTGGAAACCCCGGCGGCTCCTGCTCGCCGGGACGCTCTGCGTCTTCCCGCTGGCCCTGCCGTCGGCGGCGCTGGCGGTGCCGCTGCCGGTGGCCGGACTCAGTGCGGTGATGTTCGTCAGCGGCGTGACCATCGAGGTGTTCGGCGTCTCCTGGATGACGGCCCTGCATCAGGAGATCCCGGAGGAGAAGTTGTCGCGGGTATCGGCGTACGACTGGTTCGGATCGGTGGCGATGCTGCCGCTGGCCACCGCGGTAGCCGGTCCGGTGGAGAACCTGGTCGGGCGCGGTCAGGCGTTGTGGGGCTGCGCGGCGCTGGTCGTGCTCTGCACGGCGGCTGTGCTGTTCGTACCCGACGTACGCAACCTGACCCGCCGGACGGCAACCATCGAGGTTGCTTCGGGGAAGACGCTGTCAGCCGATACCGAAGGAGCCGCCGGGCGGCTCGGGTGAGGCGACCGCGTCGGCGTCCCCGACCGGCCGTGCCGCGCCGATGAGCCGGGCCAGACCGGCGCCGTGCTCGACCCGGGCGGGGAAGACGTCTGCGGCGCAGCGGCGGGCCAGGGCCGCGGTGTCGAGGGGGCTGCGGGAGGCGACCAGGACGTGGTTACCGAAGCGCCGGCCGCGCAGTACCGCCGGTTCGGCGATCAGCGCGAGCTCGTCGAAGACGGCGGCGAAATTGGCCAGTTGCGAGCGGAGGAATGCGAAGGGCGCGCCGTCGGCGAGGTTGGCGGCATAGATGCCGTCGTCCCGCAGAGCCCGCCCGGCCGCCTGCGCGTACTCCACGGAGGTGAGGTGCGCGGGCACGCGCGATCCGCCGAACACGTCCGCGATCAGGACGTCGACGGTGCCGGGCGGCGTCTGTTCCAGCAGTCCGCGGGCGTCGGTGCCGTGCACGGTGATGCCGCTGCCGTCGGGGAGCGGCAGCTGCTCGGCGACCAGGGCGAGCAGACCCAGGTCTGCCTCAGCGACGACCTGCCGGGAACCCGGCCGGGTCGCGGTGACATAGCGGGGCAGGGTGAGGGCGCCGCCGCCGAGGTGGAGTACGTCGAGAGGCGCGTCCGGTTCCGCGGCACAGTCCAGGACATGGGCGAGCCGTCGGGCGTACTCGAACTCCAGGTGGACCGGATCGTCGAGGTCGACGTACGACTGGGGTGCGCCGTCGACCGTGAGCAGCCAGGCCCGGTCCCGGTCCACGTCGGGAAGGAGTCTGGCGGTGCCCTGGTCCACGTCTCGGATCACGGGTATCGGCTCGTTCACTCCCCCATTGTGGGGTGCCGGTTCAGCTGCCGACGACCGCGGCGACCGCTTCGGTGTGCGCCGCGGACTGCGCGAGTCCGGCGCGGGCGGCGTCCGCCCGGCGGCTCGGGTCGAGCGGATTGCGGCCGAACGCCTTCTTGGCGGCCGCGTCCGGCGTGATGACCGCGACCCGGGCACCCTTCGCTTCGAGGTCGGTGGCCTGGGACCGGGGAGAGATGATCACCTTGTTGCCACTGGCCGTCGGTGCGATGACGACGACGCGCTCATATCCTGCGGCCAGATGAACGTTGGCCGGGGAGTGCACCCCGCCGTCGATCCAGTCCTGCCCGTCGATGGTGGCGACCGGCCAGACGGCGGGGACGGCGCAGCT
This sequence comes from Streptomyces sp. NPDC051020, assembly GCF_040683105.1. Classification (NCBI taxonomy): domain Bacteria; kingdom Bacillati; phylum Actinomycetota; class Actinomycetes; order Kitasatosporales; family Streptomycetaceae; genus Streptomyces; species Streptomyces sp. NPDC051020. Next base: position 72,386 of record NZ_JBFBCG010000012.1, read on the forward strand.
GGCGGTAACGGCGTCGGCCAGCGGGACACCGCTGTCCTTGTCGAAAATGTGGAGTTCACCCGTGTCCGCGCGGACGGCGGTGATCCGCAGCTGCCGCTCGGGCCAGTCGGGCGACAGGAGCCGGCTCGCGATCAGCTCCTGCCGTTCGGCTGCGGTGATGGCGGTCCGGGTCTCCCGCGCCATCCGGGCCAGCTTCTGCCCGTACGCCTCCGGGGTACGCGAGGTCAGCACCGCCCGGGCGTAGCGCATGAGGGCGGCAGTGCCGAGCTTCCCGCCGGTCTCGCCCTGCGGATCGGCCAGCTGACGTGCGTACAGTTCCGGGAGGCCGAGCAGGCCGGAGGCGAGCTGGGCGCCGACGAGGGCCCCGGCAGAGCTTCCGATGATGAGATCCGCGGTGGACAGGTCCATGCCCGCCTCGGCGAGCCCGTGCAGGATTCCGGTCTCCCAGGCGCCGCCGGTGCCGCCGCCTGCTCCGAGTACCAGTGCAATGTCTGCCATACCGTCAGTCTCGCGCATGGCGCCGGGCCCGCGTCCCGTGGGGTTGGGATGCGGACCCGGCGCCCGGATCAGAGCAGGCCGGTGACGGTGCCCGCGCCGACCGTGCGGCCGCCCTCGCGGATCGCGAAGCCGAGCCCGGACTCCAGCGGGGTGTCGCGGCCCAGTTCGACGGTCATGGTGACCGTGTCGCCGGGGCGCGCCACCGCCGCTTCGCCGAGGTCGACGTCCCCGACGACGTCCGCCGTACGGATGTAGAACTGCGGCCGGTAGCCGGTGGTGACCGGTGTGGTCCGGCCGCCTTCCCGCGCCGACAGGACGTACACCTGCGCGGTGAAACGACGGCTCGGCGTCACGCTGCCGGGCGCCGCCACCACGTGGCCGCGGCGGACCCGGTCGCGCTCCACCCCGCGTACGAGCAGCGCCACGTTGTCACCGGCCTGCGCGGACTCCATCGGCTTGCCGAAGGTCTCCAGGCCGGTCACGACCGTCTCGATGTCCGCGCCGAGCACGGAGACCCGGTCGCCGACGCGTACGGTGCCGCGCTCGACGGCTCCGGTGACGACCGTGCCCCGGCCGGTGATGGTCAGGACGTTCTCCACCGGCAGCAGGAACGGCGCGTCGGTGTAGCGCACCGGCATCGGTACGTAGGTGTCGACGGCGTCCAGCAATGCCTCGACGGACGCGGTCCAGCGCGGGTCGCCGGCCAGCGCCTTCAGTCCCGAGACGCGGACGACGGGGACGGTGTCGCCGCCGTAGCCGTGCGCGGAGAGCAGCTCCCGGACCTCCAGCTCGACCAGGTCGGTCAGCTCCGGGTCACCCGCGTCGGCCTTGTTGAGGGCGACGACGATGTGGTCGACGCCGACCTGGCGGGCGAGCAGGACGTGCTCGGCGGTCTGCGGCATGATCCCGTCGAGCGCGGACACGACGAGAATCGCCCCGTCGAGCTGCGCGGCGCCGGTGACCATGTTCTTGACATAGTCGGCGTGACCGGGCATGTCGACGTGCGCGTAGTGCCGGGTGTCGGTCTCGTACTCGACGTGCGCGATGTTGATGGTGATGCCGCGCTGTGCCTCCTCCGGCGCCCGGTCGATGCGGTCGAACGGGACGAACGTGCCGGTGCCGCGGTCACTGAGGACCTTGGTGATGGCGGCTGTCAGGGTGGTCTTGCCGTGGTCGACGTGGCCCATGGTGCCGATGTTGAGGTGCGGCTTGGTGCGCACGTATGCCGTCTTGGGCATGGCTCATTCCTTGGAAACTCGAAGCTGAGAGAGAAGACCCCAGGGCCCCGCCGACCCTCCCCTTACGGGGTCCGCCGGACTGTCGGAGGAGGGTCAGCTTCGGGCGCCGCCGATGGGCGCTGCGGCAGCGGTGAACGCTGCTGCGTCGACTGCGGCTGCTGCCGCGGTGATTGCCGTGGCAGCGAGGAAGGAAGGGATGACGGCAGCCTTCGGCGCGTCCGCGACTGCGGACCGCGCTGCGAGGAAGGCGTACCGGAACATGGGTCCGATCATGGCCGACGGCCGCGGCCCCGTCGAATGGTTTTCCGCCGGGCCCTGAAAGGAAGTTCGGCGCCCACCACGCCTCAGAGGTGCTTCACGGCCTCGCGTACGGACAGCGGCGAGAGCCGGTCCCGGGCGCCGTCGACGAAATCCCGTACAGCCCACGGATCCGTCTTGGCGTACTCGCGCAGACACCAGCCGATCGCCTTGCGGATGAAGAAGTCGGGATGATCCGCCCGGCGCAGGCAGTAGCCGAAGAGCCGTTCGGTGTCGGTGGCGTCCCGGTAGCGCAGCTGGTGCAACAGGGCGGTGCGGGCGATCCACAGGTTGTCGTCCTCGATCCACTCGTCCATCACCGTCTTCAGCTCCGGGTCGGCGGCGACGAGCGGTCCTGCGACATGCGCGGAGAGCACATCGACGGTGTCCCACCAGGGGACGGTGGAGACGAGGTGCCGTACGACGGGCAGGAACCGGGAGGAGCAACGGGGCACGTGGCGGCGCAGATAGTCGGCGGCGAAGTACTGGTACTCCCGCTCGGGCAGCTGCCAGCAGCGCAGGGCGACGGCCGCGCAGTCCACCTCGTCGGGACGCCCGGTGCCGTCCAGGACCGTGCGTGACAGGGCCCGGCGCTGCGGGGTGGGGATGCCGAGGAACGGGGCGACGTGCTTCATGTACGCGGCGGCGGAGGCGGCCCGCCCACGATCGGCGGCCGTGGGATAGAGGAGCGTCAGACGCGCCAGCACGGTATCGGCGAGCTCGCTCGGCGGCACGCCGGGAGCGGCTTCGGCTGCGGGGCTCATACGGTGCACATTACGGCGATCACCAGCAGATGTCGGTTACTCTCCCCGAATGCTCGACCCCGTCCCCGCCGCCCGGCCCGCCACCGGCCTCGCCGCGCGCTGCACGAGGGCGCTGCTCTCGCCCTGGTCCCGGTTCTCGCTGCTCATGGCCATGCTGCTGGCCGCTGCGGCGACCACGCTGCTCCTCGATCCACAGCGCCTCCTGGCCCATGGCTGGCCGTCGCAGCTGAGCGGTGGCGGCGCAGCAGTCCTGCTGTTCGGCCTCGCGTACGGCCTGTCCACTGTGGCATTCGTGCCTCGACCGCTGCTCAACCTCGCCGCGGGTGCGCTGTTCGGGTCGCAGGCCGGTCTGGCAGCCGCCCTGGCGGGCACGGTGCTCGGCGCGGGCATCTCGTTCGGGCTGGGCAGGGTGCTGGGGCAGGACGCTCTCCGTACGCTGGTGCGCGGGCGCTGGCTGACGGCTGCGGACGGGCAGCTGAGCCGGCACGGCTTCCGTTCGATGCTGGCGCTGCGGCTCTTCCCGGGGGTTCCGTTCGCCGCCGCCAACTACTGCGCCGCGGTCTCACGGATGGGGTATTCGCCGTTCCTGGTGGCCACCGGGCTCGGCTCGATCCCGAACACCGCCGCCTACGTCGTCGCGGGCAGCGAGGCCTCGTCCCCGACATCGCCCGCGTTCCTGGCGGCGATGGGCTTCATCGTGCTGACGGGCGTCGGCGCGGCTGTCGTCGCCTGGCGCAAGCGGCACCGCCTCGCCGCGGACTGAGCCCGTGAGCCGGTCTGCGGTCCAGTTCCCCCCTGACATCACCGGGGGTTCGCGGTGGGTGCGGGGGCAGTCGTACCCCTGTTCACCCAAGGGCGATACGCTGCCCGCGCACCACAGACGATCACGGACGGGCCCGACGTGGCCCGTCCCTCATATGACCGCAATCCGCACGCTGTCGACGGCCCTGGAGGCCGTCGACCGATGCACGATCACTTCCGGGATGGCCAAAGCCCCATGAGCTGGTTCGAATCGTTCGTCCTGGGCCTCGTTCAGGGACTGACCGAGTTCCTGCCGATCTCCTCCAGCGCGCATCTGCGGCTCACCGCAGCGTTCGCCGGCTGGCAAGACCCGGGGGCGGCATTCACCGCCATCACCCAGATCGGCACGGAGGCCGCAGTCCTCATCTACTTCCGGAAGGACATCGTCCGGATCGTCTCGGCCTGGTTCCGCTCGCTGACCAACCGGTCGATGCGCGGCGACCACGACGCGCAGATGGGCTGGCTCGTCATCGTCGGCTCCATCCCGATCGGCGTCCTCGGCGTGACCCTCAAGGACCAGGTCGAGGGCCCGTTCCGCGACCTGCGACTCATCGCCACCACCCTGATCGTGATGGGCATCGTCCTCGGTATCGCCGACCGCCTCGCCGCCCGCGACGAGATAGGTGGCAAGCACCGGGCGATCAGGGAGCGCAAGTCCCTCAAGGAACTCGGCGTCAAGGACGGCCTGATCTTCGGCTTCTGCCAGGCGATGGCCCTCATCCCCGGCGTCTCCCGCTCGGGCGCCACGATCAGCGGCGGCCTGCTGATGGGCTACACCCGCGAGGCCGCGGCCCGCTACTCGTTCCTGCTCGCGATCCCGGCGGTGCTCGCCTCGGGTGTCTTCGAGCTGAAGGACGCGGGCGAGGGGCATGTGTCGTGGGGGCCGACGATCTTCGCGACGTTCATCGCCTTCGGCGTCGGATACGCGGTCATCGCCTGGTTCATGAAGTTCATCACGACCAAGAGCTTCATGCCGTTCGTCATCTACCGCGTACTGCTGGGCCTGGTGCTGTTCGCCCTGGTGGCGACCGGTGCGCTGAGCCCGCACGCGGGTGAGCCGACGGGCTAGGGCGTCTTTCGAAAGTGGCGTCGTCCGCCCGTAGGGCGGGCCAGGCGTCGCCCGGCAGGCGGGACTTTCGAAACACGTCCTAGGTGCCCCTCCCGGCAAGCTTTGCCCCGTCGGGCAAACATTGCCGGTCACGGCACTAACCGGGCTTCCGGGAGCGGTCTTTCGCTGCGAATCCGCCGGAAGGAGCCCGCGCCCGAGGACTGACGTGCGTCCGCCCCGCTCCCAGGCGCTGTTCCGGGGGCGGGGCGGCTCGGTAGCTGCGCCCAGCCATAGGCGCGAATGTGATGCCTTCACAGTACGGGGCCGGTATGACAACGGGGCTGCGACGGCATGCGCACTCCTGCACAACCAGATGCCCCCGCCGGCTCGAGTTCCCGCCGTCATCGCGACGCCCGACCTCCGGGGACCCGATGGCCTTCGAGATCCGCGCGTCGGGGACCCGATGGCCTTCGAGATCCGCACGTCGGGAAACGTGCCAGGTCGTCGGCATCAACCGCCGTACCGGCACACGCGAGACGCTGGGCCGGGAAGCCCCGGCCCAGCGTCTCGCTCAGGTCCTCAGCGGTGCATGCTGAACACCCCTGGAGCCTGGAGCATCATGAAGAGATGGACATCGAACTGCTGTACTTCGGCGGCTGCCCGAACTGGCACCTCGCCCAGGAGCACCTCGCCCAGGCTCTGGCGATCACCGGGAACCCCGGGCACCATGTCAGCCTGCTCGCCGTGGAAACCGACGAACAGGCCCAGGCCCTACGTTTTCCCGGATCGCCAACCATCCGCGTCAACGGCCGCGATCCCTTCCCGGCCGCAACTGAAACCTACGGGCTGACCTGCCGCGTCTACACCACGCCCCAGGGGCTCGCCGGCGCACCTGCAGTCGATGAACTCGTGCGGGCACTCAACGGCGAACCCTGAGATCGTCGCAGCACTCCCTGTGTTGCGACGATCCCTGGAATCCACTCGCGCCAACGGGTCCCACTGCAGACAACAGACCGTCCGGCCCCGGGGCGCCTGTCGAACCGGATGGATCGACGGCATCGGGGGTCGCCTTGGTAGCGGCCGGCGTGCTGAGCCCGGACGCCGACGGGTCGACGGGCCAGGTCCTGTCGTCCGACTGCCGCACGGCGTCTGGCACGCACACCAGCCGCCGGACGATGGTGGCAGTCAGACGGCAGGACCTGGCGGGATGGGCGGCGGCCCCGCAATGGGCCGTCCCCCGGACATCAGCGAGGTCGACGGATCCCAGGGTCAGCGTTCCTGGGCCGTCGGGCGCATCATGATCTCGTTGACCGCCGCGTGCGGCGGCTGCGTGACCATGAAGGCGATGGCCCGGGCGATGTCCTCGGCGTCCAGCCAGGTGCTCTGCGGCAGACCACGCGCGGCCGCGAACCCGGCGCCAGTCGACATCTCCGTCGTGGTCATCCCCGGCTCGACGAGGCCCACCCGGACACCGCGCCCCGTGGCTTCCTGGCGCAGGGCCTCGCTGAACGCTCCGACCGCGTGTTTCGTCGCCGAATAGACGCTGTTGTTCTTACGGGCCACCCGGCCCGCGACCGAGCTGACGTTCACCAGGTCGGCGACCCGGCGCGGGCCGTCAGTGGCCGCGCGCAGCAGGTGTGGCAGCGCCGCCTGCGACATGTGCAGGACGGCCTTGAGATTGAGGTCGACCATCCGGTCCCATTCCTCAGGGTCGCCTTCCTCCACGGCGCCGGTCGCCACGTATCCGGCGTTGTTCACCAGCACGTCCAGCCGTGCGAACCGGTCCACGGCGTCCTCGACTGCGCGACGGGCCTGTGTCGCCTCGCTGAGGTCGGCGGTGAGAGCGACGCACGTGCCGCCCTGGTCCCGGATCACGGTGGCCAGTTCCTCCAGCCGGTCGGCTCGACGGGCGACCAACGCGAGGGCCGCGCCCTGCCGGGCCAGTGCCAGGGCGGTGGCCGCCCCGATGCCGCTGGAGGCGCCGGTCACCAGCGCCGCGCAACCGGACAGCGCCGCGTCGGCCGGTTCGGCCGCACCGGTGGCTGCCTTTTCGCCGGCCGAAGCCGCGGCCCCGGCATTTCGGGCGTTCGCATCCCTCGTGCTCATGATCGCCTTTCTCGGTTCGCCCCCGTCCGTTGCCTTGTCCGCAGCTTGCATCAGGTGCTCGGAGTCCGCCTCCTCACTGCCCGGCTGCCTGCGCCGCGTTCGTCAGTAAGAGACAACCGCCCACACCAGCGCCCCGCCCACGGCGGCCGCATAACACCCCACGGCAGCGCGGACGACGGTACGACGGGTGCGGGCGCTCCACGAGGTTCTGGCCAGCACTCCGGCCAGCAGGGGCAGCACCAGAATCGCGTGCAGGCTCACTCCGTGCAGTGGCTTCACCGAGGCCGTGGAGTCGTAGCCGGCCAGTTGATGGCCGGTGCGTGTCAGATAGACGCCACGGGCGATCATCGCCGCTCCGGACAGCAGCCCGACGACCAGGATCGCGAAACCGGTCCGCAGGGCGAGCGCCATGCCTGTCGGTCCGTCCGGGCGCCGGAGGAACGAGGCGACCGCGAGGGCGGTGAGGATGACGACCAGCACCCCCCCGCCGACGGCCAGCGTCATGGAGACCGCCGTGTCGAAGGGGGTCTCCATGTTGAAGTGGGACGGTACGCCGCGCCACGCCTGGAGCGTGATGCCGCCGACCTCCAGCACGCAGTCGACAGCGAACAGCGCAAGCAGCACGGTACGCGTGCGGGGGCGTATGCGCAGGTAGGACGCCACCCAGCAGAGCACGATGAGCGTCAGTCCGAACGAGACCCCGAAGGTGACGGGCTTGCGCCAGGACACCGGGCCGTCCCAGGAGCCGCCGTCGACGGCGAAGACGATCAGATGCAGCAGCCCGGAGACGACGAGGAGCGCGCCGGTCCCATAGCAGAGGCGCTCCACCGGGCGCACATTCCGCCACCCGGGCGCGGTCGGAAAGGAGCCCGGTGCGCTACCGCGAACCGGCTCTGTCGTGGTGGCCCGTGCAAGGTGGTTCTTCATGCCCGGAGCATCCCTCGGAAAGCGCCCGGCGTCGTCGTACATCCGAAGGCGGCTGACGTACGCCCCTCGGAGTACCCGTCGTCAACCCACCCGTGGGTGGCGCGCCTTGAGCACAACGACGAGCGACCTCGGGCTGGGCGACCTGCTGCCGGGGCGCCGACCTGTCGCTGCCCATCACGTGGCACGTGTGACCGCCCCCGGCCCGAAATCCTGTGCCAGGAGGGCATAGAAGTCCCCGGCGCCCTGAGCCGCCGCGCAATCTCGCGCCGGAGCGCCGGACGGCAACCGGCCATAGCGTACGGAACAGGTCCCGGCAGTAATCCGGGACCGCCCTCCGCTCGGCACCGGAAAGCAGCCGGTCCTGCCCCCGCCGGGCCGGCCCTCGGACACACAGGGTAGAAAAAGGGGCCGAAAGTCCCTGCCGGAAGCTGCGTTCGCATACCAGCCTGGGACATGCACCGCCGGACTCTGGAGGACTCCATGACCACCACCGAGCTTCCCGTGATCGCCGCCGTCGACGGCTCGTCGCCCAGCTATGAGGCCCTCGACTGGGCGGCGCGCGAAGCCGTCCGGCGAGGACTTCCGCTGACGATCGTGCATGTCCGGATCCCCACCCGGCGTACCGTCCAGGAGGCTCAGCAGCGACAGGCCGAGGAGTTGCTCACGGAGTCCGTACGGCGGGTGTCGCTGATCGCGCCGGACCTGCACCCGGCCACGCTCAGCCCGCTCGACTTCCCCGTGTCCGCACTGACCTCGCTCGGCCAGAACGCATCACTGCTGGTGCTGGGCTCCCGCGGTCTGGGCGGATTCCGGTCCCTGCTGATCGGCTCAAACAGCCTTGCGACGGCTTCGATGGCCACGTGCCCGGTCGTCGTCATCCACAGCGGTCGGGGGGACGACGACGCGGTGGACGCGGCGGAGACATTTCCGGACATCGTTGCGGGAGTGGCCGCCGACGAGAGCAGCGAAGCGGTACTGGATTTCGCGTTCGAGGCGGCAGCAGCCCGGCCCGGCGCGCGGCTGCGGATTGTGCACGGCTGGACGATGTTCTCGTCGATGCTCTCCGGCGGACCCGTCTTCGACCGGGACGCGGCGGCGGGCGCCGCCGAGCGGACTCTCGGGGAGCTCACCGCAGGCCGGGGCGAGAAGTACCCGCAGGTCGAGCTCGTGCTGGAGCCGATCCATGGCTCCGCGTCGCGCACCCTGGTCACGGCGTCGGCGACCGCCGCGCTCACGGTGATCGGGCGGCGCAAGGGCGGCGAGGAGCTGGGGTTCGGGCTGTCCCCGGTCGCGCAGACAACGCTCACGCACGCGCTCGGGCCGGTGGCCGTGGTCCCCTGCTGAGGCACGCACCGAGCCGGGCACCGGGCATCCGGATCAGGACTGGACCACCGCCGCGCGTGCACGGCCCTTGGCCTCGGCGGTCGACGGGCACACACTGACCGCATGACGCAGCGCGTGGCTCTCGCAACCGTGATGGACCAGTTGTCCATCGATGCAGTGATCACCGGCTATGCGGTGGCGGTGGACGACAGCGCCTGGCAGGACTACGGGGAGCTGTTCACCCCGGACGGCCGCGCCGACTACCGCAGTGCGGGCGGCATCGAGGGGACCGCCGCCGAGGTCGCGCAGTGGCTGGCGGAAACCATGCGCCTCTTCCCCGTACGACAGCATCTGATCGTCAACCGCCGGCTGGACCTCCAGGACCTGGGGGGCTATCCCGGCGACCGGGCCGAGGTGCAGGCCGACTATCTCAACCCGATGCGGTTGCGCGGCGCGCCGGACGACGGCGCCACCGGGGCCGCGGACACCACCACGGCGCCGAACTTCGTCTCCGGCGGCCGGTACGCGTTCGGGCTGTTGCGCACGGAGACCGGCTGGCGGATCCGTACCGTCGCCGTCCATGAGAAGTGGCGCAGCCTCACCGGGAATCTCGCCCCCGGCTGATCCGCACCTCGGGCCCCACTCTCCCTCTGGCCACGGCCGTTCCCCTCCCCCCACACTGGGGAAGGAGGCGGGGGAGACTGCTCACCGGGCAGGACGAGGAGGCGCGGCATGCGAATTCCGGCCGTTCGGCGTGAGCAGGGGGAGCGCCTGCTCCGGTCGCCCTGGTGGCGCGGTGGTGCTGCGCTGCTCGCGGGTGCACTGCCCGCGCTCGCCTTTCCCGCCCCGGCTCTGTGGTGGTTCGCGTACGTCGCGCTGGTGCCGTGGCTGCTGCTGATCCGGTCGGCAGGTACGGGTCGGCGGGCCGCACTCGATGGCTGGCTCGGCGGTACGGGCTACCTGATCGCGGTGCACAACTGGCTGCTGCCGAGCCTGCACGTGTTCCTCGTGATACTGGCGGCGTTCCTCGGTCTGCTCTGGGCGCCATGGGGGCTGCTGGTCTCCCGGCTGCTGGGCGGATCGCCGTCCGTCGCGAGGGTCGGGGCGGCCTTGATCGTGGTCCCGTCCGGCTGGCTGATGATCGAACTGGCCCGCTCCTGGGATGCGCTCGGCGGTCCCTGGGGGCTGCTCGGCGCGAGCCAGTGGCAGGTGCCCGTGGCACTCCGGGTGGCGTCGGTCGGAGGGGTGTGGCTGGTGAGCCTCCTGGTGGTGGCGGTGAACATCGCGGTCACTCTGCTGCTCGTGACGTCTGCCGCCCGGACGGCCGCGGCGGCCGGCATCGTGGTGGGCGCGCTAGCAGTAGGCGCGATATGGAGGTGGGCGCCGCAGCCGGAGCCCGCGGGAGCGGCCCGGATCGCCGTCGTACAACCCGGCGTGGTCGAGGGGCCGAACAGCGTGGAGCTGCGTTTCGCACGCAGCGAGCAACTGACCCGCACGCTGGCGGGCCGGCAGCTCGACCTGGTCGTCTGGGGCGAGAGCAGCGTCGGCGAGGACCTGTCACAGCACCCGGAGCTCGCAGACCGGATCGCGAAGGTGTCACGCGAGGTCGGCGCGGATGTGCTGGTCAATATGGATGCCCGGCAGGCCCACGCCTCGGGCCGGTCGGGGATCTTCAAGAGTGCGGTGCTGGTGGGGCCGGACGGCCCGACCGGGGACCGCTACGACAAGATGCGTCTGGTGCCGTTCGGCGAGTACATTCCGGCTCGTTCGGTGCTCGGCTGGGTGACGTCGCTGGGCAAGGCGGCGGGCGAGGACCGGCTGCGCGGGACCCGGCAGGTGCTGATGTCCGTTCCCGAGCCGCCGTCCCCCGTGTATTCCTCAGGGTCCCCGGGCGGAGCGGAGAGGCTGCGTATAGGTCCGCTGATCTGCTTCGAGTCGGCGTTCCCCGACATGAGCAGGCGGCTTGCCCAGGACGGGGCCCAGGTGCTGATCGCCCAGTCGTCGACGTCCACGTTCCAGCACAGCTGGGCGCCGGCCCAGCATGCCTCGCTCGGCGCCCTCCGGGCGGCGGAGACCGGCCGTCCGATGGTGCACGCCACGCTCACCGGGATCAGTACGGTGTACGACGCGCAGGGGCGTCGCATCGGCACCCCGCTCGGTACGGACACCAGCGCGGCCGCCGTGTTCGACGTACCGCTGGCCACTGGCAGCACGCTCTACGTCCGGCTGGGCGACTGGCCGGCGCAGGTTGCGCTCGGGGTGCTGGCCGGGTTCTGTGCCTATGAGGGTGCACGGTCCCTCCGGCGGCGGAGCTCGGAGCCGGTCGGTGCGGCCGCTCCGGCGGCACGGCTATGACGGGGCGTTGACCGAGACGATGTGCCCCTGTGCATCAACGGTGAGGGCAACCCGCTCGACCTTGTTCGTCACGGCCAGCGCCACCCACACGGCGCCCCACAGAAAGCAGCTGAACACCATGAGCAGGGCGTGCAGCACATGGTTCAGCGGTTGCCCGCGGACCATGACGACCTGCGTCTCGGCGCGCGACTCCACCCGCCAGCCGCTCGCGATCCGCTGATTGACCGCCCAGTCCAGGATCAGGGCGCGCTGCATCGCGTCGGGTGGCCGCCCTTCCGCCGAGTAGTAGCCGGGCGGTGGCTGGAGAGCAACCCAGCCCCGTGGCTCGTCGTGGGGCTTCACCAGGTCACCTCCACGGGCTGGCGGTCCATCCCCCCAGCCTGCATCCGGCCCGTGCGGGACGCATCCGGACCCGCCCTGACCAGCGGTTTCCGCTACGCGCAGTCCAGGTCCAGCAGAATGCGCTCGCACAGTTCGTGTGTCTCCAGCGCGTCCCGGGCGCTCAGCAGCTTCCCGGCACGCACAGCGTCCAGGAAGGACAGCACGCACTGCTCGATGCCGCGCTGACGGGCCACCGGCACCCAGTCACCACGTCGCCGCAGGCTCGGCTGCCCCTTGTGGTCGATCACCTCGGCAAGGTTGACGACCTCCCGCTTGGAGTCCTGTCCGGAGACTTCGAGCCGCTCCTCCGTCGAACCGCTGAGCCGGTTCATCGCGCCGATGGCGGTGAATCCGTCTCCGGACAGCTGCAGCACGACATGGTGCATCAGGCCTTCGCGGATCCGCGCCCGTACGACGGTGTGCTCGACCGGCCCCGGCACCAGGAAGCGCAGGGTGTCGACGACATGGATGAAGTCGTCGAGCACCATGGCGCGCGGTTCCTCGGGCAGGCCCACCCGGTTCTTCTGCATGAGAATGAGCTCGCGCGGGTGCTCGATGCACTGGGCATAGCCGGGCGCGAACCGCCGGTTGAAGCCGACGGCCAGGCTGACACCGCGCTCCTCCGCAAGGTCGACCAGCCGCTCGGAATCGGCGAGTTCGTAGGCGAGCGGCTTGTCCACGTACGTGGGCACTCCGGCCCGGAGCAGCCGGTCGGTGATCTCCGGGTGTACGGAGGTCGGGGCATGGACGAAGGCGGCGTCCAGGTCCTGGGCGATCAGCGAGTCGAGCTCGGAGTGGCACTGCTCCGGCGGGATCCGGTGGGACGCGGCGACGGCGGCGAGGGTGGTGGGAGTGCGGGTCTGCAGATGCAGTTCGACCCCGGGCAGGGTGGTGAGGACCGGCAGATACGCCTTCTGCGCGATGTCGCCGAGCCCGATGCAGCCGACCTTCACTGGGGTCTCCCTCTGACTAAGACCGACCGGCACATGGGGGGCGGCGTCGCGGGGCTGGGCACGCACATCTGCTGCGTTGTCGTCAATCACCATGGCTCCGCCATGGCTCAATCCTCCGCCTTGCAGCTGCACGCACCCAGCCCCGCTCCTTCCCCCACCCCCCATGTGCCGGTCGGTCTAACGCTGTGTCATATGCATGCCCTTCGCCCGGGCAGCATACGTGTGCTGCGGCGGCTGCCAGTCCGCGATGCCGTCGAAGGTACGCAGCACCAGGGCCGGCCCGAGTCGGGACACGGCGGACATCAGCATGTCGCGCACCGCGACGGCGGGGGCGCTGGTCACCCGCATCAGACGGGCCACCCTGGCGGCCCTGCGGACGATGGCGCTCGTCCTGGGGAGCCGGTCCGCGCTGTATGCGGCGAGCGCCGTCCCGAGGTCGGCGTCGGGCGCCGCGTGGTGGGCGAGCACGATTCCGTCCTCGATGGCCTGATTGCCGCCCTGTGCGAGGGTGGGTGTCATGGCGTGGGCACTGTCGCCGACCAGGACGGTCCGGCCCCGGTGGAACGCGGGCAGCGGGTCGATCAGATGGTGCACATCGTTGCGGAGCACCTGGTCGGGTTCGACGGCGGCGATGATCCCCGGAATCGGATCGTGCCACGCGCAGAAGCGGCGCAGCAGCTCGGCCTTCTCGTCGTCGGCGGCCCGGGCTCCGGCGGGGGCGACCGCGGCTGCGTACGCGTAGATCCGGCCGTCCTTGAGCGGCTGGGTGCCCCAGAGGGCGCCGCGGCCCCAGGTCTCGTGCGGGGCGAAGGGCTGCTCGGGCGCGGGGACGACGACGCGCCAGGCGGTGAGGCCGGCGTACGACGGCCCGGGGTGATCGGGGAAGAGGTGCGTGCGTACGGCCGAGTTGATGCCGTCGGCTGCGACGACGAGGTCGGCCTCGAGGTCCGCGGTGGGCGTCCTGACCACGGCGCGGGCGCCGCCCGCGGTGCCCGGGTTCACGAGTTCCGCCGCCGTTCCGGTCCGGATCACGGATGCGGGCAGTTCGGCCACGAGGGCATCGATCAGGGTCGCACGGTGCAGCAGGACCATCGCTTCGCCGAACCGCTCGGTCGCCGCCGCGCTGTCCGTCCGGGACAACCACCGGCCGCTCGGACTGCGCATACCGCCGTCGCCCTGCCAGGCAGCCAGGGATCTGATCCTGTCGCCGAGGCCGATGACGTCCAGGGCGCGCTGCGCGTTGGGCGCCAGGCCGATACCTGCACCGACGGGCTCCAGCGAAGCGGCCCGCTCCAGGACGGTGACCTGCCAGCCGCGCCGGCAGAGGGCCACGGCGGCGGTGAGGCCGCCGATTCCGCTGCCGATGACGACCGCATGGGGCTTGTCCATGACTCCTCCTCGGAACTACACCTGCAGTAACAGGACCAACGCACTACAGCTGTAGTCGCGACGATAGGGTGACCTCATGGCCACCAGCACCACACGCACCGGCGGCGCCTCCCGGGCGGATCTGATCGCCGATGCCGCCCTGGCACTTCTCGCCGAGCGCGGGATGCGAGGGCTCACCCACCGGGCGGTCGACGAACGCGCCGGACTCCCCCAGGGCTCGACGTCCAATTACGCGCGCACCCGGCAGGCGCTCCTGGAGGCGACGGTGCGGCGACTGGCGGAGCGCGAGGCGCAGGTCCTGGCTCCGAGCGAACTTCCGATGCCCACAGCCGGGGGCGGGCCGGAAGGCGAACCGGACGCCGGGACCGGGCCGCCCCACGACGTCACCGCGCTCGTCGGCAGCCTCGCCCTGGCTCTGCACCGATACCTGACCCGCCACCCTCACCTGCTCATCTGCCGCTACGAACTCGCGCTGGAGGCCACCCGGCGGCCGGAGCTCCGGAAGTTCTTCGACGCGACGGGCGGACAGTTCCGCGAACCCCTGGTGGCGCTGATGGGGGCAGCCGGTTCGGCCGAGCCCGAGCGGCACGGCCTCTCCCTGGTGGCCTGGTGCGAAGGGCTGATGTTCTCGTGCGCCGCGGGGTCGTACCACCGGTCCGTACCGACCGAGGAAGAGCTGCGTACCGGCTTCGCCGAACTGCTGCGCGGCATGCTGGCACCCCCCGGCGAATAAGAGGCCGCGCACAGAGGTGGGGTGGAGGAAGGAGCGGGGCGAGGGGCAAGCCTGGCAAGGCGGAGAAGGGAGGCGACGCGAAGGGGGCCCCTCCCATGCCTTTCGGGCCATGGGGGAGTCGTCGACCGACGACAACGCCGCCAGGCGCCGCCCATCGGCACGCGACGCCGCCCCACCTCTGTGCGCGGCCTCTCACATCTGGCCAGGCCTTGATCGCCGGGAAACAATGACCGGCATGACCACAGACGAACGTTCCGAAAGCGCCATCACCGCTGCCGAACGCCCGATGCTCGAGGGCTGGCTCGACTATCACCGCGACACGCTCGCGCTGAAATGTGCGGGGCTCAGCGACGCCTAACTGCGGGAGGCGTCCGTACCGCCGTCGCAGCTCAGCCTGCTTGGGCTCGTACGGACATGGCGGAGGTGGAGCGTCACTGGTTCCGCAACGTCATGGCCGGCCAGGAAGCGAAGTCGCTGTACTGGACCGACGAGGACGAGGACGGCGACTTCCATCCCACCGAGGCGGACACCTGGGAGGAGGCCGGGACCACCTGGCGGGCGGCGATCGACGCGGCCCGGGAGATCGCCGCGGAGCACGGGCTCGACGACCTGTCGGCCGGCCGCAGCCGCAAGGGCGAGCAGTTCAACCTGCGCTGGATCTACACCCACATGATCGAGGAGTACGCGCGGCACAACGGCCACGCCGATCTGGTCCGGGAGCGGATCGACGGCACGACCGGTGACTGACCGGCACGCCACGCCGCCCGGCGGGCAGACGCCGCCGGCCGGGGCGTTGCGCTGACCGGGGTCACTCGTGAGGGCCAATCATCACCGGCCGGCTCGCGCAGCGCCCTGCCCGCACAGCAGAGTTGCCCAGGTGCAGCGAACCAGTATCACCGTGAAGCTCCTGGTCGGCGTGGCAGTCACTGCCGTCACCGGCTGTGTGTCCGTGGAGCCCCGGCCGGGCATTGCGCCCCGGCCCGAGACCAGCAGGCCCATCCAGGACCTGGCGCCCCAGATCGTGGGGCCGCCGGTCCGGGACACCCTGGAGGCGATCCCCGACCCGAAGCCGTCGCCGAAGGCGTCCGGCCGACCGGCGAAGGCGCGCTCGGACACCCAACACACCGCGCCTCGCGCCCCGCAGCGGCGGGAGCACGTCGGCTTGCCCCGGCCTCGTCATGCCCCGCCCGCAGCCGCGCGGGTGCCGAATCCGCCCGCTGTACCCACCACCGGGACAAGTGTCTGCGCGCTCGGCCGGGCCTACGGGGGCTGGTCCGCGGGCAGTCCCGAAACCCGGATCTGTGAGGACACCTACGGCCACTGAACGCACCGTCGGTCGCGGATCCCGCCGGGATCCGGCCGAATCGGATCGTTGCGGCCCGGCCGTTACCGGCGGGCCGCGACGATCCGCGGCAGACCTCGGCTCACAGCTCCCGAAGCCGCCGCTCCAGCCGCCCGATCGCCGCGCGCACCCCTCCCCCGTACCCGTCGTCCACGAGAACCTCGGACGCCTTCCGGGCCCGGTCCAGATGGACCCGGGCCGCGTCGGGGCGCTGGAGCTTCACATAGTCCGCCGCAAGGTTGAGGTGGAGCGATGGGTAGAAGGCCCGCACCGCGAGCGAGTCCCCGTGTTCCGCGACGCGCCCGTCACAGATCCCCTCGGCTGCGGTCAACGCCCTTAGGTCCCAGGCCAGTTCATCACCGAGATCATCCTGGGTGTCGGCCATGTAGTGCGCGAGGGTGCAGCGGTGCAAGGCATCGCCGTCCTCACCGATCTCAGCCCAGAGCGCCCCGAAGCGGTTACGGGCCTCTTCCCGGTCGCCGCCGTGGAGCAGCATGATCGCCTGGCCGATCCTGGTCATGACGGCATCCGTCGACGTCTCCTGCTGCTCCGTCACCGCGGTCTCCCTCGCATGTGTCCAGCCGTTCCCGGTTCACCCCGGTCGACGTCGATCGGGCCCGGTGGAGCCCGTTCGATTCCGGTCACGGCGACGCTAGCGGCTGGCACCGGCAATCCCGCTCAGGCTCGGGCTAGGACCTTTCTATCCCGACAGAGACCCCCGGGCCCGTCGGGCGGCTCCGGGCGGATCAGCCCAGGTCGGGGATGCGCCAGTCGATGGCCTGGTGTCCCTGTGCCGCGACCGCCTCGTTGATCTGCGTGAACGGACGGGAGCCGAAGAACTTCTTCGCGGACAGCGGTGACGGATGTGCGCCCTTCACCACCGCATGGCGCTCCTCGTCGATCAGCGGGAGCTTCTTCTGGGCGTAGTTGCCCCAGAGCACGAAGACCGCCGGATCGGGCCGCGTGGCCACCGCGCGGATCACCGCGTCCGTGAACTTCTCCCAGCCCTTGCCCTTGTGCGAGTTGGCCTCGCCGGCGCGGACCGTCAGCACGGCGTTGAGCAGCAGGACGCCCTGCTCGGCCCACGGCATCAGATACCCGTTGTCCGGGATCGGCAGGCCGAGCTCCTCATGCATCTCCTTGTAGATGTTCCGCAAGGAGGGCGGTGTCCTGACGCCGGGCCGCACGGAGAAGCACAGCCCGTGCCCCTGCCCCTCGCCGTGGTACGGGTCCTGGCCGAGGACCAGGACCTTCACCTTGTCGTACGGAGTGGCTTCCAGGGCCGCGAAGACCTGCTCGCGGGGCGGGTAGACCGGTCCCTTCGCCCGCTCCTCCTCGACGAACTCGGTGAGCTCCTTGAAGTACGGCTTCTGCAGCTCTTCGCCGAGGACGCCGCGCCAGGACTCGGGCAGCAGGTCGGTGTCGGTCACTTCAACAACCTCCGGTACGCAATCGGTTCTTGACCACAGAACCTACCGGGGGCCACTGACAACCGGCCGGGCGAGCCCTACCAACTGGTCTTGCGGTACAGCTCCCACATCTGCATGACCGTCTGCGGGTCCAGGGCGCGCTCGCCGCCACCGATGTCCTCGCCCGCCTCGACATAGAGCTTGCCCTGCCACAGGGGCAGCAGCCGGACGTCGTCGACCAGGATGTTCTGAGCCCGCTCGAACTCCTTGCTGACCGCGCCCCGGTCGCTCTCCTGGCGGGTCTGCGGCAGCAGGCGCCGGGTGATCTCGGTCTTGTCGTACGGCATCCCGGTGACACTCTGCTTGCCCACGAAGGGGGCGATGAAGTTGTCCGGGTCCGGGAAGTCCGGGTTCCAGCCGCGGCCGAAGACCGGGTACTGGCCCTTGGTGAAGCCCTCCTGGAACTTCTTCCACGGCAGGCCCTTCAGCGTGATCTTGAACAGACCCGACGCCTCCAGCTGACGCTTCAGTTCACCGAACTCGGATTCCGTAGCCGAGCCGTACCGGTCGGTGGTGTACCAGAACGTCATCGCGACGGGCTCGGTGATGCCCGCCTTGACCAGGATCTGCTTGGCCTTCTCCTTGCTCGGGTTGCCGAAGCTGTCGAAGAAGCTGGTGGTGTGGCCGGCGATACCCTTGGGGATCATGGAGTACAGCGGCTCGGCGGTGCCCTGGTAGACCTTGGCGACGAGCGCGTCCCGGTCGACGAGCTGTGCGACGGCCCGGCGGACAGCCGGGTTCCCGGCAGCCGGGTCCTCGGGGTTGAAGACCAGGAAGCGGATGTCGGCGCCGACGGTCTCGATCAGCTGCAGCTTGCTGTTCTCGTCCTTGTTGTCCTCGAGGTTCACCACCTCCTCCGCGGTGAGGCCGCGGTAGGTCGCGTCGATCTCGTTCTTCTTCAGCGCGTCGACCATGGGGGCGGACCCCTTGAAGTACCGGATGGTCACGGCGTTGTTCTTGCGGTTGGCGAAGCCCTTGTAGCCCTGGTTCTTCACCAGCTCGGCCTTGCCCCCGGGCACGTAGCTGTGCAGGAGGTAGGGGCCCGACCCGGTGACCTTGCCGTCCTCGCGGACCTTGTCCTTCGGGTAGTCGCTGGGTGCCACCAGAGACATCGCGGGGGTGGCCAGAATGAACGGGAACGTGGCGTCCGGCCTGTTCAGGTGGAAGATGACGGTGTCGTCGCCCTTGGTCTCGACCCGGTCGAGCGAGCCGAGCAGGCCAAGGGGCCCGCCCTTGACCTTGATGGTCGTGATCCGGTCGATGGAGTACTTCACAGCCTCGGCGTCGAGGTTGTCCCCGTTGGAGAACTTCAGGCCCTTCTTGAGCGTGCAGCGGTAGGCCGTGCTGGTCCGGTCCGTGAACACACAGGAGTCCGCGGCGTCGGGCTCCGGGCTCGAACTGCCGGTGGGAAAGCTCACCAGGGTCTGGAAGACATTACGCATCAGCTCCCACGAGTTGTCCCATGCCGCCGCCGGATCGAGGGTGGAGGGCTCACTCGTGGTACCGACGACTATCTTCTGCTCCGCCTCCGAGCCATTGTCGGAAAGCAGACCGCAGCCGGCCAGCAGAGAAAGGGAAGCAAGGGCTGCAGCGGCCTGCAGCCTGGCCCGGTAGAACACGTGCACGCTCCTCGATCAGCCATGGATCGGCAGACCATACCGCAGCGCCCCGTCGGGTCAACCCGCAGGCCCGACGGGGCACTTGAGTCAAGCAGGGCCAAATCGGAGCAGGCTGTGCTCAGCTCACGCCCGCGTTCAGGAAGATGCCTCCATCGACCACCAGCGTCTGTCCGGTGATCCAGTCGGACTGGCTCGACGTGAGGAACGCGGCGGCTCCGCCGATGTCCTCGGGGACACCGAGCCGGCCGAGCGGATAGGCGGCTGCCGCCTCCGCCTCGCGCCCCTCGTACAGCGCCTTGGCAAACTTGGTCCTGACCACGGCCGGAGCGATCGAGTTGACCCGGACGCCCGGGGCGAACTCGTGCGCCAGCTGCAGGGTCAGATTGACCATGGCCGCCTTGCTCATGCCGTACGCGCCGACGAAGGGCGAGGCGGAGATACCGGCGATCGAGGCGATGTTGACGATCGCCCCGCCGTTCTCCTTCTGCCAGGCCTTCCAGGTCTGCTGGGCGAAGCCGAGCGCCGAGATCACATTGGTCTCGTAGACCTTGCGCACGACATTGAGGTCGAGCTCGGCGATCGGGCCGAACACCGGGTTCGTACCGGCGTTGTTGACCAGGAAGTCCACGCGGCCGAATGCCTCCATGGTGCGCTCGACCGCCGCCGCCTGATGCGCCTCGTCGTGCGCCTTGCCCGCGACGGCGATGACCCGGTCGGAGCCCAGCTTCTCGACGGCCTCCTTGAGGGCGTCCTCGCCGCGCCCGGTGATGCACACCCGGTCGCCGCGGGCGACGAGCGCCTCCGCGATTCCGTAACCGATCCCCCGGCTCGCGCCCGTGATGAGCGCGACCTTCCCGCTGTCCTGCACAGTCATGATGTCTGCTGCCCTTCGGGTCAGTTGAGCGGCCCGCCGGCGACGTACATGACCTGGCCGGAGACGAAGCCCGCGTCGTCGCCGGTGAAGAAGGCGATGGCGTTGGCGACGTCCTCCGGGCGGCCGACGCGCTGCACGGGGATCTGGGTGGCGGCGGCGGCCTGGAACTCCTCGAAGCCCATGCCGACCCGGGCCGCGGTCTGCGCGGTCATCTCGGTGACGATGAAGCCGGGGGCGACGGCGTTGGCGGTGACGCCGAACTTGCCGAGCTCCTTGGCGAGGGTCTTGGTGAAGCCCTGCAGACCGGCCTTGACGGCGGAGTAGTTCGCCTGGCCGCGGTTGCCGAGCGCCGAGGACGAGGACAGCGAGACGATACGGCCGAACTTGGCGTCCACCATGTGCTTCTGGACGGCCTTGGCCATCAGGAACGCGCCCTTGAGGTGCACGTTCATCACGGTGTCCCAGTCGGACTCGCTCATCTTGAAGAGCAGATTGTCGCGGAGCACGCCCGCGTTGTTGACGAGGATCGTCGGCGCACCGAGCTCGGCGGCGACCCGCGCCACGGCGGCCTCCACCTGAGCGTTGTTTGACACGTCGCAGCCGACGGCGAGGGCGGTGCCCCCGGCGGCGCTGATCTTCTCGACGGTGTCCTTGCAGGCCGCCTCGTCGAGGTCGAGTACGGCGACGACGCGGCCTTCGGCCGCCAGGCGTACCGCGGTGGCGGCGCCAATGCCTCGCGCCGCTCCCGTCACGATGGCGACACGCTGCTCGGTGGTGGACATGCTTGGTTCTCCTCGCCCTTGGATCGCGGCTCAGCGGACGTCAGGAAGTTCCCGATGACTGAGCAACCGCTTAGTACCTTCAGCAGACGAGACGCTAGAAGCCCTGACACTCGGTGTCAACGGCCCACGGACGCAGCAGTGCATGTCACACCGGACGGCGCCGCGACCGCAGGGTCCGCGCGCGGCGCCGACGGTGGCCGGATCAGCGCACCAGCAGGTCGAGCAGCCGCTCGACCTCGGCCTCCGGATCGGCGGTGAGGCCGCTGTGCACGGCGCTCGGCTGAACCACTGTGGAGCGCGGGGCGATCAGCCAGCGAAAGCGCCGCCCGGCGTCGTCACCGGCGGCCTGGCCGGCCGCGTCGCCGCCGCAGCAGACGCCCTCGACGGCCCGCAGCGCCGCCCGGACCCCGACCACGTCGGCGTTCGGGTCGAGCGCCCTCAGCTTGCTCTCGTCGAGATGGGTGCGGGCCGCCACAAAGGACTTGGCGCGGCAGTACACCAGCACGCCCGCGTTGAAGCACTCACCGCGCTCGACCCGGGGCACGACGCGCAGCAGCGCGTACTCGAAGACCTCACGCTTGCTCACTGACTGCCGTCCTTGCTGCTCTGCGGCTCGTCGGCCCGGTCGGCCGCCGCCTTCTCGGCACGGTCCTTCTTCGTGGGGTGCGGCCACGGAGTGAGGTGCTCGGTCAGCCACCCCGGCGCCCGGGACGGCGCCGCCTTCGTGGGCGCGTCCATCGAGATCCGCTCGTGGATGGTGGCGGCGCGCGCCAGCAGCGGCTCCACATAGGCGCGGCGCAGCGCGTCCGTCGTGTCGAAACCGGGCTCGTCGACCAGCCACTCGTCGGGCACCTCGGCGGTCACCTCGGTCAGCAGCCGCTCGGTGACAAGCGGGGCGAGCTCGGCGGCCGCGGCGGCGATGTCCGGGCCGAAGGGCGCGAGCACATGGTCGGAGGCGTTGTACGGCTTGGCCGCGGATGCCTGCGCACCCGGCCAGTTGTGGTGCCAGATCATCGTCGCACCGTGATCGATGAGCCAGGCGTCCCCGTGCCAGACCAGCATATTGGGGTTCCGCCACGACCGGTCGACATTGTTGATCAACGCATCGAACCACACGATCTTCCCGGCCTCTGCCGGATCCACCTGGTAGGCGAGCGGATCGAACCCGATCGAACCGGGCAGATAGTCCATTCCGAGATTCAGCCCACCGCTCGCCTTGAGCAGTTCCTGCACCTCTTGGTCCGGCTCCGCGAGCCCGATGACCGGGTCGAGCTGGATGGTGACGAGCTCCGGGACCCGCAGTCCCAGCCGCCGGCCGAGTTCCCCGCAGATGACCTCCGCGACGAGGGTCTTCCGGCCCTGCCCGGCGCCGGTGAACTTCATGACGTATGTACCGAGATCGTCGGCCTCGACGATCCCGGGGAGCGAGCCGCCCTCCCGCAGGGGGGTGACGTAGCGGGTCGCGGTGACTTCGGTGAGCATTTTCCCAGGCTATCGGGTCCCGCATGCGGTCTTCACAAGCAACGGTGCGGGCCGACCTCGACCCCGCCCCTGGGTCTCCTGTGCGCGATTGCGGTACGGGCCAGTCCCCGTCTGTCCTCGGTGCCGCCCGGTCCACGGACCGGCTGCGGGGCCGGATCGGCTGATCCGCTGCCAGAGCACAGTCACGCATTCCCGCGCGAACGGACGTGCCGTCACCAGGTCGACCCCGGCGCTCGCACCGGAAGTGATGACGGTCTGGCTCGTGACCGCCGGGCATCCGGGACCCGGCGGGCCCGTGGGACGCCCGATCGGAGCACCGGTGAACCGGTGAAATTCGAGGTGTCACCGCCAGTCGTACGGGCCGTCGACGGTGGCAGGCTCCACCATCGAGTCAACTGGGAGGGACGGAGAACCGATGGCGCAGGAGCTGCAGGAAGCCGCGTCGGCCGAGCCGGTGGGCAACAGGCGCGTCAATGCCGGTGTGAGGCTCATGGGCTGGCTGACGACCACGGACCACAAGGTCATCGGCAATCTCTACATGGTCACCGCGTTCGGGTTCTTCCTGCTGGGCGGAGTGTTGGCCATGCTCATGCGAGCGGAGCTGGCCCGGCCAGGACTTCAGATTGTCAGCGCGGAACAGTACAACCAGCTGTTCACGATTCACGGCACCGTCATGATGCTGCTGTTCGCCACGCCGATGTTCGGCGGCTTCGCGAACGCCATCATGCCGCTGCAGATCGGCGCGCCCGACGTCGCCTTCCCTCGCCTGAACGCGCTCACCTACTGGCTCTTCCTCTTCGGCGGAATCATCGTGGTGTCCGGATTCGTGGTGCCCGGCGGCGCGGCACACTTCGGCTGGTTCGCCTACGCTCCGCTGAACAGTGCCGTCTTCTCGCCCGGCGCCGGCGGAGACCTCTGGACGATGGGCCTGGTGCTGTCGGGGATCAGCACGACCCTGGCATCGGTCAATTTCATCACGACGATCGTCTGTCTGCGCGCCCCCGGTATGACCATGTTCCGGATGCCGATCTTCACCTGGAACGTTCTGTTCACCTCGATCCTCGCGCTGCTCGCGTTTCCGGTGCTCGCTGCCACGCTGCTCGTACTCGAAGCCGACCGGAAGTTCGGTGCGCATGTTTTCGACTCCGCCAACGGCGGGGCACTGCTGTGGCAGCACCTGTTCTGGTTCTTCGGCCATCCCGAGGTCTACATCGTCGCGTTGCCCTTCTTCGGAGTGGTGAGCGAGATCATTCCCGCGTTCAGCCGGAAGCCGATGTTCGGGTATTTCGGAATGGTGATGGCCACGATCAGCATCACCATGCTCTCGGCGGTTGTCTGGGCCCATCACATGTTCGCCACGGGAGCCGTCCTCCTGCCGTTCTTCTCCGCCATGTCGTTCATCATCGCCGTGCCCACCGGTGTCAAGTTCTTCAACTGGATCGGCACCATGTGGCACGGCAGTATCACGTTCGAGACACCCATGCTCTGGGCGATCGGCTTCCTCGTGACATTTCTCCTGGGCGGCCTCAGCGGGGTGCTGATCGCCTCGCCCCCGCTGGACTTCCACCTCACCGATTCGTACTTCATCGTCGCCCACCTCCATTACGTGCTCTTCGGCACAGTGGTCTTCGCGATGTTCGGCGGTTTCTACTTCTGGTGGCCCAAGTTGACCGGACGCATGCTGGATGAACGCATCGGACGTATCCATTTCTGGACCTTGTTCGTCGGCTTTCAGCTGACCTTCCTGGTCCAGCACTGGCTGGGGGAGGCCGGGATGCCCCGCCGTTACGCCGACTATCTCGCAGCGGACGGCTTCACCTTGCTCAATACGATCTCGTCCGTCGGCTCCTTTGTGCTGGGCCTGTCGACACTGCCGTTCCTGTACAACGTGTGGCGCACCAGCCGTTACGCACCGAAGGTCGAAGTGGACGACCCGTGGGGGTTCGGCCGTTCCCTGGAGTGGGCGACCTCCTGTCCACCCCCGAGGCACAATTTCCGGGCTTTGCCCCGCGTACGTTCCGACTCGCCGGCCTTCGACCTGCACCACCCCCTCAAGGAGAAGCCGGGCCTCGGCCAAGGCGGGTCCCACTCCATTTCGGGCGCTGAGGAGGAGTCGGGCGAATGAAGACCGAGGCCATTCTCTTCGCCGGAGTCACGGGGTTCTTTCTCGTGACCGATGTTCTCTACGCCGTGTGGTCCCGGGATCCGACAGGCACGGCGGCTCTCACCATCTCGTTCCTCATGGCGTTGCTGGTCACGTTCTTCTTCGCCACCAACTACCGGAGGAAGGGACTGCGCCCCGAGGACCGCAGGGACGGGCAGATCCATGAGCGGTCCGGTCCGGTGGACTTCTTTCCTCCGCACAGCATCGCGCCGTCGCTGACAGCCGCAGGGATGGCCTTGCTCGCTCTCGGTGTGGTGTTCGGTCTGTGGCTCTTCGTGATCGGGCTGGGCCTGGTCCTGGCGGGGGTGTTCGGAATGGCCTTCCAGTACGCGCGCGTGCGGGGCTGAGGGCGGCTCTCAGTCCTCGGGCTCGCGAACCGGCTCCGGCGACGCGGTCCTCGCGGCGATCCGGGACCGTTGCTCGTCCGTGGCGGGCAGTTCCACGAGGTCCCTGTAGTACCACCCGCTCAATACGGTCCGAAGCCGTCGCCGACGCGAGATCGTGCCCTCCACGGGGAGTTCCAGGGGCGTCGGGACATCACGCATCAGGATGCGGTAACGGGCTGTCGGGCTCAGGCCGCGGTGGCTCTCCGAGAGGTCGCCGTTCATCGATTGGATCACCTGGCCGGTCTCCTCGCCCTCGGTCAGCCGACGGCGGTCCCGCATCTGAAGGGCGAGGCAGAGGCGTTTGGTCAGCGCGAACGCCAGGAGCGGGGCGGCGATCAGCGCGATCCTGAGGATCCAGGTCATGACCTGGACCGAAACCCTGAACGAGAAGGCGACGACATCATTGCCGCCGGCGACCAGGAGAACGGCGTAGAAGACGATGGCCGCCACGCCGAGCCCGGTACGGGTTGGCCGGTTGCGCGGCCGGTCGCACAGATGGTGTTCCCTGCGGTCGCCCGTCACCCACTTCTCGAAGAAGGGATAGAGAAACAGCACCGTGAAGACCACGCCTGGCAGCACGAGCGCCGGAATGAACACATTCCACATGATGGTGTGCCCCGCGATGTTGGTCTCCCATGGCGGCATCAGCCGCAGCGCGCCCTCCAGGAACCCGACATACCAGTCCGGCTGTGCGTTACCGGAAACCTGGTCGGCACGGTAGGGGCCGTAGTTCCATACGGGGTTGATCTGGGCGAGCCCGCCCAGCAGGGCCAGTACGCCGAACACCATGAGGAAGAAACCTGTGGTCTTCGCGGTGAAATGTGGGAACGCCGGTGAGCCGACGGCGTTCTTGTTGGTCTTCCCGTGCCCCGCCCAGTGGGTGTGTTTGAGGTAGACCACCAGCATGAGATGAGCGGTGATCAGCGCCACGATCAGACCGGGCACGAGCAGGATGTGCACGGCGTACAGCCGAGGGATCACGTCATTGCCCGGGAACTGTCCTCCGAAGACGAACAGCTCCACGCGCGTTCCGACGACAGGGATCGACCCCACAATGGTGGCCGCCGTCCTCAGGCCCGTACCGGACAGCAGATCGTCGGGCAGCGAGTAGCCCGCGAATCCTTCGAGGAGCGCGAGTACGAACAGTGTCATGCCCACGATCCAGTTGGCCTCCCGCGGCTTACGGAAGGCGCCGGTGAAGAAGATCCGCAGCATATGGACGGCGATCGCGGCGACGAACACCAGTGCCGCCCAGTGGTGGATCTGACGGATCAGCAGGCCTCCGCGCACGTCGAAGCTGATGTTGAGGGTGGTGGTGTAGGCCTGCGTCATCCTCACGCCGTGCAGGGGCGCATAGGAACCGGTGTAGACGCTGTCCATCATGCTCGGGTCGAAGAACAGGGTGAGGTACACGCCGGTGAGGACCAGGACCACGAACGTGTAGAGGGCGATCTCGCCGAGGAGAAAAGACCAGTGGTCGGGAAAGGCCTTGCGCAGCAACTGCCTGGCCAGCTCGCTGACGGGCAGGCGCGCATCCATCGCACCGTATCCACTGACCGCTGCCTTCCCGGCCCGGGTCTTCAGCTGCGCCTTACGTTTCCGCAGGGCCATGCACCACTCTCCCGTCGATCTCCCTTCCGTCACCCGTCCCTTATTGTTCCGGTTCGCCCTTTACGGGTAACGCATTACTCGAAGGGATTACGCAGAATCGCGGTATCGGCACCTGATCGGCCGACCTGGCCCTGACGTACCGGGTGGGACCGCGCTGGTGCGCCGGCCCACCCCGCAAGCGCTGTGCGGGTCCCCGCCACCCAAAGGGTCGATGCCGTGTCTGTCGCCCCTACGGTGACGCCTCCAGCCAGCACCTACCGACGCACCCGTCCACACCGGGCCGGTCGGCTGACCGGTCCCCCGCCGAAGCGTCAGGCGCGCGCCCTGCGGGCCGACATCCATGCGTAGACCAGGACACCCGCGAAGAGGAACAGCACGCCCTGGTAGACGGCGGCATAGCCGGAGCCCGCCAGGAGCCACATGGAGAAACCGAAGGCGGCCAGCGCGAGCACGGCGTCGCGGGCGAGGCGAGCCGGGCGGACCCGGTCGCTCTGCCCCGAGAGGAGGAAGTACAGCTGGGCCGCCGTCGCCAGGAGGTACGGAACGGTCGCGGTGAAGGTCGTGACCAGCACCAGGATCTCGAACACCCGGGCCGTCCCGGCCATGTAGTTGTAGACGGTCAGCAGCGAGGCGAGGACGACAGTGACGATCACACCGAAGGTCGACACACCCCGCCGCTTCACCGCGAAGCGTGCCGGGAACAGCCCGTCGCGGGCGGCGGCGTACGCGGTCTGGGCGCTGAGCAGCGTCCAGCCGTTGAGCGCGCCCACGATCGACACCAGAGCCGCGCAGGCGACCGCCGCGCCGCCCCACGTGCCGCCGAACATGGCGTTCACGGCGTCGGTGAAGGGGGCGCTGGAGGTGAGCAGCTTGTCGTGCGCGACGGTACCGAAGACGGCGAGGGTGCCCAGCAGGTACACCAGCGCCGCGCCGAGCGTTCCGAGGACGGTCGCCCGCCCGACGTTGCGCCGCGGGTTGCGCACCTCACCCGCGCTGACCGCCGCCGACTCGACGCCGAGGTAGCTGAAGAGCAGGATCGCGGCGGACGCCGAGACCGCGCCGAGGGCGCTGCCTTCGGTGGCCTGGAAGGGACCGAGGTTGTCCGGGTCGAAGAAGAACAGCCCGCCGATCGCAACCAGGAGCAAGGGCACGAACTTCAGCACGGTGGAGACGAGTTGCACCACGCCGACGTAACGGGTCCCGGCGAGGTTGGCGAGTGCCGGCAGCCACTGCACGACGAGTGCGGCGGTCATCATCAGCCACGGCGAATCATGCAGGGGCAGCAGCACGTCCAGGTAGCCCACGGCGGTGACGGCGAGCGCCGCATTGCTCACCCAGGAGGTGATCCAATACGACCAGGCGGCCAGGAAGCCCGCGAAATCGCCGAAGGCCTCGCGCACGTAGACGTACGGCCCGCCGGTACGTGGGTCGCGCTGCGCGAGCCGCCCGAAGACGAGCGCGAGCGCGATGGCACCGATGGTGAGCACGCCGAAGGCGACGAGGCTGACGGTGCCGTACGGGGCGACGGACGCGGGGAGCAGGAAGATGCCGCCGCCGATGATGTTGCCCATGACCAGCGCGGTGGCGACCGGAAGCCCGAAGCGCCGGGCGTGCCGGCTGCCCCCTTCGCGCTCAGGGGACGGGGGCTGCCCCTTCTGGGCGGAGGCGGGGCCTTGGGTCGGGGCCGGAGCAGGGCTGCCCGGGGTCGGAGCCGACTGCGAGACGGTTCCGGTGTCGTGCATGGGGATGGTGCGCCTTTCATCGTGCTCGGTACCGTCGCCTGCCCCGCGGGGCCTCGCCACGGCCCCCGGCCCGCGTGCAGCGGCAGCGTGCGGGCGCACGCCTGCTGCGGAAGCCGCCGGGGGGTCCATCCCATGGTCGGATATCGGACACCGCACACCAAATCACCGGTAAATGTTCACTGAAGCGCTGGCCGCGACCGAAAATCGGACGGAATGGGCCCGTGTGACCGCGCATCCTTCTCCGCAGGTTCGCAGGCTTCAGCGGCCGGCGGTCACCCGTCCGAAGGGCCAGGGGCGGTGCAGAGCCGGCCGACCCGGGCGACCGGGACAGCAGCCATGCCCTAAATGCGTTGCGTGAGAGCCGGTACCTGCCCCGATGCTGGTCGCAGCAGCGGATCACGACCGAGAGGAACACCGAGATGACCACGGCCGAAGCCGCCTCGACCGACGCCGGTGGACTGCCGCTCCAGTCGGCTCGCACCAGGCGTTTCTCGCTCGGGGTGCCCCGGCAGTTCACCGTGTCGCCCGACGGCGGGCGGGTCCTTTTCGTCAGGACGACGGGCGGCACCGACCCGGTGAGCCGCCTGTGGCTGCATGAGGACGGAGGCGAGCGGATACTCGCCGACCCGCCCGCCCTGCGGCGCGCGGACGCGGACCCCGGCGAGGTGCCGGCAGAGGAGCTGGCACGCCGGGAGCGGGCCAGGGAGACGTCGACCGGAGTGGTGTCGTACGCGACGGACGCCGAAGCCCGGCTCGTCGCCTTCGCCCTCCAGGGCGAGCTCTGGGTGGTACGGACGGACGGAGGCACCCCGCGCCAGGTCGCCACCGCCGGACCCGTGGTCGATCCGCGGCCCTCGCCCGATGGCACCTTGATCGCGTACGTCTCCGGGGGCGCACTGCGGACGGTGCGGACCGACGGGACCGACGACCGGCCGGTGGCCGTACCGGAGGAGCGGACGGAACACGTGACGTACGGGCTCTCCGACTATGTGTCGGCCGAGTCGCTCGGGCGCCCACGCGGCTACTGGTGGTCCCCCGACAGCGATGCGCTGCTGGTGGCACGCGTGGACACCTCGATGGTCCGGCGCAGGTACATCAGCGATCCGGCGAATCCGGAGCGTCCGCCACGCGCTGTGGCGTACCCGGCGGCGGGCACGGCGAACGCGGAGGTGTCGCTGCACCTGGTGCGGGTGTCGGGCGAACGGGTCGCGGTGCGGCTGCCCGCGGCCGCGGGCGAGGACCACCCGCAGGGGACCTGGACGGACCCGGCGTTCGAGTATGTCGCCACGGCCGCGTGGGACCGGCACGGTCCGCTGGTCTCCGTACAGACGCGTGATCAGCGTTCGGTGTACGTCCTGGCGGTGGATCCGGCCACGGGAGAGACCCGGACTCTGCACCGCGCCCACGATCCCGCGTGGGTCGCGCTCCGGCCGGGTACGCCGCTGCGCCTCGCCTCCGGGGCGCTCGTCGTCTCCGCGCAGCCCGGCGGCGACACCCAGGGACTGGACATCGACGGCCGTACGACACCGCCGGGACTGGAGGTCCGCGAGGTCGTCGGCGCCGTCGGTGACCGGGTGTTCTTCACCGCGAGCGAGGAGCCTACGGACATCCATGTCTGGTCGTACGTGGCTGGGTCGACCGGCGACGGTCCCGTACGCATCAGTGGGACACCGGGTGTGCACACGGCCGCGGCAGCCGGCCCCACGCTCGTACTGGACACCAGGACCCCGGACGGGCAGACGGTGTCGGTGCTGCGCGACGGTGCGCCGGCGGGGCGGATCGGAGTCCTCGCCGAGACTCCCGTGGTCACCCCGCGGCCGCTCACACTGAGCCTGGGAGAGCGGGAACTGCGCAGCCACCTGTACCTGCCGTCCTGGCACCGCCCCGGCGACGATCGTCTGCCCGTCCTGCTCAGCCCGTACGCGGGCCACGGCATGCAGTTGGTCCTGCAGGCGCGCGGCTGGTGGACCGCTGTCGCCCAGTGGTTCGCCGAGCAGGGGTTCGCGGTGCTGGTCACGGACGGGCGTGGCACTCCGGGGCGCGGCGAGGCGTGGGAGAAATCCGTGCGGGGCGACCGGCTGACGGCTGTCCTGCGGGATCAGATGGACGCGTTGCACGCGGCGGTCGCGCGGTATCCCCAACTGGACCCGGGGAGGGTGGCGATGCGCGGCTGGTCGTTCAGCGGCTATCTCGCTGCCGCGGCCGTACTGCGTCACCCGGACGTGTTCCACGCGGCGGTCGCGGGCGCCGCACCGACCGACCGGCGGCTGTACGACACCCACTGGGAGGAGCGGTTTCTCGGCCATCCGGAGGTGGACCCGGAGACGTACGAGCGCAATTCGCTGCTGGCCGAGGCGCACCGGCTGACGCGGCCGCTCATGCTGGTCCACGGACTCGCCGACGACAATGTGACCGTCGCCCACATGCTGCGGTTCTCGGCCGCGCTGCTGGCGGCGGGACGACCGCACACGGTACTGCCGCTCTCCGGGTCGACCCACCTGGTCACCCAGGAGGAGACGGCCGCCCATCTGTTGCTCCTGGAGCGCGACTTCCTGAGGAAATCCCTCAGTCGTTGAACACGGGACATCGACCGCGCGTATCCCTGGTCGAAGCCATGAACAACGTGGAAGGGAATGTCAGCATGAGCGCATCGCAGGAGCACGAGGTCCGTCCCGGGCGTCGCACCGTCGTCGCAGCCGCCGGTGCCGTCGGAGTGGCCGCCGTGCTCACCGCGTGCGGCGGCTCGAAGGACTCGGGCGGCTCGGCTGTCGTCGGACAGGCCGGTGCCGGGGGTGCTGCGGGCGTCCTGGCCAAGACCGCCGACATCCCCGAGGGCGGCGGGAAGGTCTTCGCCGACAAGGGTGTCGTCGTCACGCAGCCGAAGGCCGGGGAGTTCAAGGCGTTCTCGTCGAAGTGCACGCATCAGGGGTGCGCGGTGTCGAGCGTCTCGGGCGGCACGATCAACTGCCCGTGTCATGGCAGCAAGTTCGACGCCGCGACGGGCAGCGTGTCGGCGGGCCCGGCCACCGAACCGCTGCCCGCCGCTTCGATCAAGGTCGAGGGCGACTCGATCACGCTCGCCTCCTAGGTCCTGTCCTGTCGATCTTCACGGCGGAGGATCGTCCTCGTACTGGACGTACGTGGGCGACTGAAGACAACGCGGCGAGGTGCCGCGCCAGGCGTTCCGGGCCCACGAAGATCGGCGGGACAGGACCTGGGTCACGACCTGGCCTTCCGGGGGCCCTGCCAGCAGCCCAGCACGTCCTGCGTGGTGGCGACGGTGGCGACGAGGGCGAGCGTGTGACGGATCATCGCGGGGGTGTAGTCGGCGGGCACCCCCGCGATGGCGTCGGACGGCACGACCGCCGTGTACCCGAGGTTCACGGCGTCGAAGACGGCGTTGGGGATGGCGACATTGGCCGAGACGCCGGTGACGACGAGGGTGCGGCAGCCGAGATTGCGCAGCAGCGCGTCCACATCGGTGCCGGCGATGGGCGAGAGGCCGTGCAGCCTGCGTACGACGATGTCCTCGTCGGCCACCTCGATGGGCGCGGCGATCCGGACCGCCGGAGTACCGGAGTGCTGCTGCACGGGCAGGCGCCCGGCGGCCCGGAAGAGGCGGGCGTTGTGGTTGGCACCGCGCCCGTCGGGGCGCCTCTCGGCGACCGCGTGCAGCACCTGGACACCGGCCTCGTGGGCGGCTGCGACCAGCCGGGCGACACAGTGGAGGGCGCCGGATCCGCTTGCCTCCTTGGCGAGTTCGGGCAGTGCGCTGTCGGGGCCCACGACGCCCTGCTGGCACTCGACCGTCAGAAGCACGGTGGTGGCCGGATCGAGCTGCTCGGCGAGCTGCTCCCTGGACGGCACGGCTGCCCCTCTCGGTGGCTCCTGGTGTCTACAGGCGGTCTTTCTGTTGACGGCCGGGCGCGCGAGGCTAACGGCCATTGCGCCAGGAGGGAAGAGGATCCATGATTTCTGACACCTGGTCAGCTCATTGGAAGGGGCGCCCCATGGCCATCATTCAGCGACGGGGCCGTCGAATCATGATGACGGACGCGGAACGCGACACGTACCTCGCGGAGCAGCGCACCTGTCGGGTCGCCACCGTCTCCGCCGACGGCCGCCCGCACATCGGCGCACTCTGGTTCACCTGGGACGGCACCTCGCTCTGGCTGTACTCGATCACCCGGTCCCTGCGCTGGTCACAGCTGCGCCAGGACCCGAAGATCGCGGTGGTCGTCGACGACGGCGTGGAGTACGGAGAACTGCGTGGCGTCGAGCTCTCGGGCGAGGCAGCCTTCGTCGGCGAGGCCCCCCGTACCGGCGAGGCATGTCCCGAACTGGACCTTCCGGAGCGGCTGTTCGCGGCGAAGTACTTCGGAATGGGCGTGATGCCGCACGACGGGCGGCACGCGTGGCTGCGGCTCACCCCGGAGGCGATCACCTCCTGGGACTTCCGGAAGCTGGCAAACCCGGCCTGATTCCACCGCCCCGCCGCCACGAGGTCAGGCCGCACCGTCCCCGTTCAACGGAGCATCGAAATCCCGGCCCGCCGCACGCAGGGCCGCAACCGCCGCCCTGATCGACGGGCGGCGGTCCGCATCCGCCCGCCACACGGCGTGGACGTGCCGTCTCATCTTCTGCCGCACGGGCACGAGCCGCACCCCGTCCGGCACAGCCCCCCGCCCCAGCCGGGGCGCCACGCAGACGCCCGCCCCGGCGGCGATCAGTGCGAGCTGGGTGTGGTGTTCGCCCGCGAGATGAGCGATGCGCGGCTCGATTCCCTTGGAGCGCAGCGTGAACATCAGCCAGTCGTGACAGAACTCGCCTTCCGGCCAGGAGATCCAGTCGTCTTCGGCGAAGTCCTCCAGATCCACTTCCGTCCGGTCCGCGAGCGGGTGACCGGCCGGCATCGCGATGTCCGCTGCGTCGTCGAGCAGTTCGGCCATCGCCAGACCACCGGGGACCGGCAGCCTCTTGTTGCTCCAGTCGAGCACCACCGCCAAGTCGATATCACCCCGCATCACGGCACGGATGCCGGCTTCCGGCTCCAACTCAGCAGTGCGCACCTTCAGTTCGGGGTGGTCCGTGCGCAGCGTGGCAAGCATCGCCGGGAACAGTCCGCGCGCTGCGGTGGGAAACGCGCCGAGCCGGATCTCACCCACCACCTCTCCGCGCTGGGCCTCGATGTCGGACTGCGCCAGCTCGACCTGGGACAGGATCCTCGCGGCATGGTCGGCGAGCAGTTGCCCCGCGTCGGTGAGCCGGACCCCGCGGCCGTTCCTGGCGAGGAGCTGCTGCCTCACTTCGCGCTCCAGTTTGGCCAGCTGCTGGGAGACTGCCGACGTGGTGACATGCAGGAACTCGGCCGCGCCGCTCACTGAACCGAAGCGGGCGAGAGCGTCCAGGGTGCGCAGGCGCTCGAGGTTCAACATGTAAGTGATGCTACGCGAAGACGGGCACAAAGTCTCACTTGTCCTACGCGGTTGAATTCGTCATCGTTGTCCTCATGACCGCGCCCACCGCGACCGCCGCCCCCACCCGGGCGACCGGTGCTCCCGCTCCCTCCTCCGCACGCCGCCCCGCACTGGACTGGCGGATCCGCTTCGCGGCACTGTCGCTCATCTGGGGATTCAGCTTTCTCCTGATCAAGGTCGGCACCGAGGCGTACGCCCCGTTCCAGGTGACGCTCGGCCGACTGCTGTCGGGGACGGCGGTGCTGGCCGTCGCCATGGTGGTGCGCCGTGAGCGGCTGCCGCGCGCCGCCCGCACCTGGGGCCACCTCGCCGTCGCCGCGTTCTTCCTCAACGCGCTGCCGTTCTCGCTCTTCGCCTACTCCGAACAGACCATCCCGTCGACACTGGCCGGCATCTGCAACGCCACCTCGCCGCTGTGGGGGATGGCGCTGTCCCTCGTCGCGCTCTCCGAGGACCGGCCGACCCGTCGCCGCGTGGCAGGACTCGGCCTCGGCTTCCTCGGCGTGCTGACGGTACTGGGCGCGTGGCAGGGCTTCTCCGGGCTGGACTTCAGTGGCACGGCGATGGCGCTCCTCGCCTCCCTCAGCTACCCGGTCGGCTGGATCTACGTCCGCCGGACCCTGGCGGGCAGCGGGTCGTCCACCCTCGCCCTGACCGGCAGCCAGCTCTTCCTCGGCACCGTGCAGATCGCCCTGGTCACCCCTCTGTTCACGTCGGCCCCGGAGGGCTTTCCCCTGCTGCCGACGCTCGCCGTCCTCGCGCTGGGGGCGCTCGGTACGGGCCTTGCGGTGCTGATGCAGTACGGCCTGGTCGAGGAGGTCGGACCGACGACCGCACAGATGGTCACGTACTTCATTCCGGTCATCGCCACCGCGGCCGGGGTCGCCCTGCTCGGCGAACAGCTGACCTGGAACACCCCGGTCGGCGCCGTGATCGTCCTGACGGGCGCCGCCCTGACCCAGAGCAGAGCCCGTAAACCCAAGCCCTGACCGCTCGCCCCGCCCCATCGGACCACCGCGTCCGAGTCCGAACCGCTCCCCCCGCACCACCGAACACCACCCGGCTCAGCCGTAATTCATCGGGCGGAGCGGTCCCGCCGCTGCCGCCACCGCATCCGCCAGCGGCTCGATGTCGGCCGCCGTGAGCGGTGACACGGTGAGCCGGACCCCCTGCGGTGCGGCGACCCGGAACCGCGCCCCGGGCGCCACCGCCCAGCCCGCGCCCAGCAGCCGGGCGACGGTCCCCGTCTCGTCACTCACCGGCACCCACACATTCATGCCGCTGCGGCCGTACGCCTCGACACCGCGCTTCTTCAGCGCCCGGACGAGCGCGTCCCGCCGCTCCCCGTACGACCGAGCGACCGCGTCGATGTCGACGGCACCCGAGGTCAGCAGGTGCGCCACCGCCCGCTGCAGGAGCCTGCTGACCCAGCCGGGCCCCAGCCCCTGCCTCCCCAGGACCCGGTCGACCGTGACCGCGTCCCCGGTCAGCACGGCAACCCGCAGATCGGGCCCGTACGCCTTGGCGGCCGACCGCACGAACGCCCACCGGTCCGTGACACCCGCCAGCGGATGCAGCGGCAGATCGACGATGGCATGCCCGTGATCGTCCTCGATCAGCAGCACTCCGCGGTGACCGGCGAGAACGCGGCGCAACTCCTCGGCGCGCGCCGCCCCGACAGCGGCACCTGTCGGGTTCTGCGCCCGGTCCGTCACCACGAGTGCACGGGCACCGGCGCTGAGCGCCCCTTCGACGGCGTCGGGCGATGGCCCCTCGTCGTCCACAGGGATCGGCACGGGACGCAGACCCAGCGCCGGCACGAGATCGAGCAGGGAGCCCCAGCCGGGGTCCTCGACGGCGACCGCGTCACCGGGCTTGAGATGAGCGACCAGCACCCGCTCGATCGCGTCCAAGGATCCGGAGGTGACGGCCACGGGCCCGGCGGGCACCCCGTCGGCGTCGAGGGCGGCGCGTGCCAGTGCGGCGAACTCCGGGTCCACCGGCGCTTCTCCGTACATCCCCGGCCGCTCCGCATACGCCCGCGTGGCCGCCGCGAACGCCTCGTCCAGTGGTGGCAGCAACGCCGGATCAGGGTTCCCCTCTCCCAGATCGCGTACCCCGGGCGGCGCCTCGACCCGGAGCGAGCCACGCGCCGTACTGGCGGGGCGCGGACGCACCCGACTCCCCCGGCGACCGGCCGTCTCGATCACCCCGCGCTCGCGAAGGGTGCGGTAGGCGGCCGCGACCGTATTCGGATTGACCTCCAATTGGGTGGCCAACTCGCGCATGGGCGGCAGCACTTGCCCGGGCGCAAGCGCGCCCGACCCGACCGCCCGCTCGACACTCGCGGCAATCTCCGAGGCGCGCCGCCCGACGATCCGATACTCTTCTAGCACAAACATGATTATGCACTAGTGCAATGGAGTTGGCCATGCCGGACACCGCACCGCCGCAGACCACGGGCCCGGAGGCAACAGCCCCGTACGAACCGACCGAGCGCACCGTCCCGACCCGCTCCAGGGAGCGGGCGTCGTACGACCGGGAGCTGGTCCACTCGATACTCGACGAGGCCTACCTCTGCCATCTCGGCTTCGTTCGCGACGGCGCACCGGTCGTCCTGCCCACACTCTTCGGCCGGATCGGCGAGCGGCTGTACGTACACGGCTCGACCGGCTCGCGGCCGCTTCGGCAGGCCGGTGAGACGGCCCCCGGCCTGCCCGTCTGCCTCACGGTGACGCATGTCGACGGGCTGGTGCTGGCCCGCTCCGCCTTCCACCACTCGATCAACTACCGCTCCGTGGTGGTCCACGGCATCGCCCGCACGGTGACCGACCCCGAGGAGCGGCGTACCGCGCTCGACGCGATCGTCGACCATGTCGTCCCGGGCCGGACCGCGGACTCCCGCCCGGCGAACGCCAAGGAACTCGCCGCGACGGCCGTGATCCGGCTGGACCTCGACGAGGTGTCCGCAAAGGTGCGCACCGGAGGCCCGAACGACGATCCGGACGATCTCGCGCTGCCGCACTGGGCCGGCGTCGTTCCGCTGGCCCGCGGCTACCGCGCGCCGCAGCCGTCGGACGACCTCGATCCGGCCATCGCGGTGCCGGACTATCTGACCGTTCTCTGATGCCCGGGGGCGGCCACCACCGGTGGCCGCCCCCGGCACCGTCAGGCGGGAACGGCCGCCCGGCGGCGGGCACTAGCCGCACTGCGCGTCTCGGCGACGGCAAGCCCCGCCACCGCCGCGAGGAGCAGCAGCGTGCCGGCCACCGTGGCCGCGGTGAGCTGCTCCCGGAGCACGACGACGGCGATGACCGCGGCACTCACCGGTTCGAGCAGCATGATCACGGACACCGTAGCGGCCCGCACCACCGCAGCGCCCGCGAAGTAGAGGGCGTAGGCGAGCGCGGTAGGGACGGCCGCCACGTACACCAGCAGCCACACCACCTGGGCGGCGTCCGCGGTGTGCGGCACAAGTCCTTCCGCAGCCGCCATCGGCAGCAGCCCGAGCGCACCGATCCCGAAGGCCCACGCGCTGGTGGCGAG
Source organism: Streptomyces sp. NPDC051020 (assembly GCF_040683105.1). Classification (NCBI taxonomy): domain Bacteria; kingdom Bacillati; phylum Actinomycetota; class Actinomycetes; order Kitasatosporales; family Streptomycetaceae; genus Streptomyces; species Streptomyces sp. NPDC051020. Next base: position 109,693 of record NZ_JBFBCG010000012.1, read on the forward strand.
CGGGTCCGAGCCGCCGCCGTCGCGGCCGAGCCACCGGGTCAGCAAGGTGATGGCGGCGTATCCGGAGGCGGAGAGCAGCGCCAGTGCGACTCCGGCAGGACGCACCACAGCGCCTTCACCGCCGAGCACCAGCACAGCGAGCCCGGCGAGCGCGCCCAGCACCGCGGCAAGCCCCCCGCCGCCGAGCCGCTCCCCCATGGTCAGCCGCGCGCCGACGGCGATGAGTACGGGCCCGGCGCCGAGGGTGACGACGGTCCCGACCGCGAGACCGGTCGCTTCGACGGCCGCGAAGTAGGCGCTCTGGAACAGGGTGAGGCCGACGCCGGTCCCGAGGATGCGCAGCAGGCGGCGCCGCCGCGACTCGGCGGAGACGGCCGCGCGTCGTGGCCGCAGCACGAGCGCGGCGAGCAGCAGCACGAGACCGCCGACGCAGCGCCAGAACGAGAGGGCGAGAGGGCCGAGATCGCTGACCCGGAAGATCAGCGAGGCGGCAGCCCCCGCGGTCCCCCAGGCCACCCCGGCGACGATCAGATAGAACAGGCTTCGCCCAACGGGCAGGCGGGAAGCAGGATTCGGCACGTGCACTTCTCCTGAGGAAGACAGATAGTGGTCGCTCGGCTCGGCACGCGGGCAGCGACGATCCGCTCGGGGACTTCCCGAGCCCGGTCTTCGTCAGGAGTGGCGGCCCGCGCTAGGCGGCAGGCGGCGGAAGCACAGTGAGATGCATGATCGGCACATTACGTGGCGGCGCGGCGGGCGGACAACTCGCCCTCGACGGCGCCCCGGCCGCTGCCCCCGCCCACCCCCGACGCGACGGGGCCGGAGGGGGCCTTGGGCGTCGACGACTGGGCGATGAACGCACCGATCAGCACCATGGCGCCGCCGATGAGCTGCGGCGCTGCGAGATGTTCCCCGAGCAGCACCCAGGCGAGCACGGTAGCGATGACCGCCTCCAGGCAGGCGACGACACCCGCCACCGCAGGAGACAGCAGCCGCACCGAGATCACGCCGGTGACATAGGCGATCACGGTGGCGAGCAGCACGATCCAGCCGAGCAGCAACCAGGCGGGAACCTCCGTGCCGTTCATGCCGGTGCTGCCGCCGAGGACCGACCAGTCCATCCCCCAGGGCTGTGCCACCACCGTGAGGACGGCTGCACCGATCAACAGTCCGTACGCGATGACGCCGACCGGGTGCGGAGGCTCCGCGCCCGCCGCCTTGTCCCCGCTCCCCGGGTCGGAGAGGACGAAGTAGCCGACCTGGCAGCAGGCGGCACCGAGGGCAAGCAGCAGCCCGACCGCATCGAAGCTCAGCCCGGACCACACCTCGACCACGCAGGCGAGACCGCCGACCGCGAGAACGACGCCGACCGCGGCGGCCCGGGTGACGGGACGGCGCTGCACGAACCGGACCCAGCCGAGGACGAGCGCGGGCGCCAGATATTCGACCAGCAGCGCGACACCGACGGGTATACGGGAGATCGCGGCGAAATAGCAGGCCTGGACGCCCGCGACGGCGAGCAGCCCGAAGCCCAGCAGCAGCACGGGACGGCTGCGTACGAGATCCCGGTGACGCCACGCCACGGGAAGCATGACGAGGGCGGCGCCCGCCACCCGTAGCCACACCACATGGAGCGGGTCGAGCCCTGCCTCGATCAGCGGCTTGGCCGCCACCCCGGAACCACCGAATGCGAACGCCGAGGCCAGGGCTAGTCCCAGGCCGGCGCTTCTCCCCTGAGACGCGTGCATCGGCACATCATGACAGCTGCCGTCATGAGCGTCACCCCGGTGACCACTGTCGCACGTAACACTCCGATACCACTGCGGTCTCCGACTGTCGCACTATCGCACGCGCTCTCCGATCCGGGCGACGGCCGGGCCGTCCATGTAGTCGCGTACCCGCGTGATCACCCGGATGTGGAGGATCAGCAGTCCGGGGATGGTGAAGCCGGAACCGCCGGTCGGCACCGACGCCCTCCGCGACACCCCGGCCGACCACATCGCCACGCCGAGGCGCCCGCGCGACGAGGGGCTGTCAGTCCCCACCCGGCGCATCGACGATCCGGCCGGCGAGCCGCACCGCATCGACACCGGCCCGCTCCAGCACCTCGACAGCCCTGCATTCCGGGTCGGCGGCGAGTGCCGCGAGCAGATCGAGCCCGCCGGCCCGCACTTCCCCGCGCAGCTCCGCGCGCTCCCTGGCACCGGCCATCGCCGACAGAGCCGAGGGCGACCAGCCCTCCACCCCCGCGTCCCCTGCCTCGGCCGCCACCTGAGTGACGACCGGAACCGCGCCGGAGTCCTCCACGGTGCCCTGCCAGCGAAGCCCGTAACCGATGGAGCGCTGCACGAGGTAGCCCAGCACCTTCGCGAGCTGTGGTCCGCCCTCGAAGGCGGTGCGGACCTCTGGATCCGACTCGATGAGGGAATGCAGCAGATGAGCCGTGTCGATCTGCCGGTCACCGTCACGCAGGGCGCGCCTGCGGGCACCCGTCACCACCGAGGCCAGCTCCACGGTGAGTCTGACTCCGAGTTCAGCACGGTTCGGTGCGGGCTGCTGAGGAATCCGCGGCGTCCGGTTTTGCACACCTCTCACCCCATCAGTCCCTGGGCGTCTGAGCATCCCCGGAAGGGCTCATTTACGCATCCCGCCGAAGTTGGGGACACCAGAGCGGTTCCTCCTCCTTACGGATGAGATCTCGCCATTCGCGGATCCGATTGCCGGAAACGGCGCGCGCCGCCTTGCCCTGCGCTCCACGAGCCGCCCGTCCACTGTCACGCCGACGGCCTGCACCCCCGCATCGCCGACCGGTTGGAGGCGGCTCCAATCCGGCACAGAGAGCACATCCACCAGATCTGACAGTTCATCAGTATTGAATGTTCTCGCCACTGCGGCTACGTTCCGCGACACCGTAACCCGACGAGAAGGGGTGGTCGCATGGCCGAAGTCAGTGCCGAAGCGCGTTTCGAAGCGTCGGCCGAGAAGGTCTGGGCCCAGCTGACGGACTTCACCGCGTACGGCCAGTGGAACGCCACCCACACCAGCTTCCCCAAAGGCGGCCCGGCCACACTCGAACTCGCGGCCACCTACGAGGAGAACATGAAGCTCATGGGCTTCCCCGCCGAGGTGACCTGGACCGTGGCGGAGCTGGAGACCGCCCGGCTGCTGACCACCAAGGGCAAGGGGCCGATGGGCGTCGACCTGGCGATGCGCTACTCACTGACGCCTGACGGCGATGCCACCACGGTCCGGATCGACGGAGAGTTCACCGGAGCCGCGGTCTCCCTGATGGCGGGCAAACTCAAGGACTCGGCGACCGCGGCACTCGTGGAGTCGCTGCGCAAACTGGGCGGCCTGGTCGCCGCCTGACCACCGCCGGACGAACGAAGGGCCCTGCGGCTCAGCCACAGGGCCCATCGCCGGGACCACCCCTCGGGTCATTGCTCGTCGGCAAGGATCAGATAGAGCTTCTTCCGGGCGTCGTTGATCAGCGACAGCGCCTTCTGACGCTGATCGGCCGAGCCGGTCTTCCAGACCTGGCCGAACGCCTCCATCAAACCGAAGCCGGCCTGCCGGATCTCGTTGACGCTCTCCCAGTCGATCCCGCGCCCGGCCTCCTCCCAGGGCGCGTCGGGCCCGGATTCCGCCTCGGTTCGGCCGGCGTCGGTGAGCGTGAACAGCTTCTTGCCGCCCTCGCTCGCGCTGACGATCAGCCCCTCGTCCTCCAGCAGCTGGAGGGTCGGATAGACCGAGCCGGGGCTGGGCCGCCAGGCCCCGCCGCTGCGCTCGCCGATCTCCTGGATCATCTCGTACCCGTGCATCGGCCGGTCCTTCAGCAGCGCCAGGATCGAAGCGCGTACGTCACCGCGCCGCGCCCTCCCCCGGCCGCCACCGCGACCGCGTCCCCCGCCGAAGGGGCCGCCACCGAACGGGCCACCGCCGAACGGGGGTCCGAACTGCCCGAATGCGGCACGGCGGCCCTCGAAGTCACCCCGACCGTGATGACCGGGCCCGCAGCGCCCATGTCCGTGCTCATGCTCGTGCCCATGTGAACGCATCGCTACGCTCCTTCCATCGCTGATCTGTCGCGATGCTTCAACGATATATCGGAACTGCTCGTACGACAATCGCTTCGGATGGGCCTTGCCTTGCATACTTACTCCCGAGACGCACAGGACGAAGGGAGAGGCGACATGACTGCACCCGGCCTGGAGCACGGGCACGGCCCGGACCACGGCTACCTGCTGGACAACCGGCAGAACGAGGCGGGCATCCGCTTCGGCGCCCTCGCCGAACTCTTCGACCCGGTGACCTTCCGGCATGTCGACCGGCTCGGTATCACCGCGGGCATGCGCTGCTGGGAGGTCGGAGCCGGCGGCCCCTCCGTTCCCGCCGGCCTGGCCGCGCGAGTCGGTCCGACCGGCGCGGTGGTCGCGACGGACATCGATGTGTCGTGGGCGCAGGGCGCCGCGGACGACATCGTCGAGGTACTGCGCCACGATGTCGCCGCCGATCCCCCGCCCCCCGGTCGCTTCGACCTGGTCCATGCCCGGCTGGTCCTGGTGCACGTCACCGACCGTGCCGAGGCGGTGCGCCGCATGATTCAGGCGCTGCGGCCCGGTGGTGTACTCCTCCTGGAGGACGCCGACCCCGGGTTGCAGCCGCTGCTGTGCCCGGACGAGTCGGGCCCCGAACAGCGCCTCGCCAATCGCCTCCGGTCAGGCTTCCGCGAACTCATGGCGGCCCGCGGTGCAGACCTCGCCTACGGCCGGACTCTGCCCCGACTGCTGCGCGAGGCGGGTCTGGACGATGTGCAGGCCGATGCGTACTTCCCGATCACCTCACCGGCGTGCACCGTCCTTGAGGCCGCCACCGTGCGCCAGATCCGCGACCGGCTCGTGACGTCGGGTCTCGCCACCGACGAGGAGATCGACCGGCACCTGAAGAACGTCGCCACCGGACGCCTCGATCTGGCCACCGCTCCGCTCGTCTCCGCATGGGGGCGCCGGCCGTAGCGCCCCGAGGAGGCTCTCGGAATCCCGGGCCGGCGACCTGGAATTGGCCTTGGTCCGCCGCTGTCCAGAACCTCTACGGTCATCCCATGAGGATCCGAATCGTCGACGCGTTCACCAACCGCCCGTTCACCGGCAACCCCGCAGCCGTCCTGCTCCTGGACTCCGACGCCTTCCCCGAAGCCGACCGGCTCCAGCAGGTCGCTCTGGAGATGAATCTCTCCGAGACCGCCTTCGCGCACCCCCTGCCGCCGGGCGGAGAGGCGGACTGGGCGCTGCGCTGGTTCACCCCGACCACCGAAGTGGACATGTGCGGGCACGCCACCCTCGCCACGGCCCACGTCCTGCGCACGACCGGAAGGGCCGACGGAACGGTGCGCTTCGCCGCCCGCTGCGGGATCCTCACCTCCACCGCCCATCCGGACGGCTCGCTCACACTCGACTTCCCCACAGCGCCGCTCACGCCGGCCTCCACCCCGGCCGGACTGGCCGTCGCCCTGGGCGCGGAACCGCTGTCCGTCCACGACACCGGCGCCCACATCGGCGACCTCCTCGTCGAACTGGCCGACGAGGAGTCCGTACGCGCACTGACCCCGGACTTCGCCGGGCTGGCCGCCTGCTCACGGCGCGGCATCATCGCCACGGCCGCCGCCGAGGACCCGGCCCGTGGCTACGACTACGTCTCCCGCGGCTTCTTCCCCCGGGTCGGTATCGACGAGGACCCGGTCACCGGCAGCGCCCACACCGCCCTGGCCCCCTTCTGGTCGGCCCGGTTCGGCCGTGACGAGCTGACCGGTCTCCAGGCCTCCGCCCGTTCCGGCCTGGTCCGAACATCGCTGCGCGGCGACCGCACACTGCTGACGGGCAGCGCGGTGACGGTCGTCGACGGAGAACTGCTGACCACGCTCTGAACCGACGAGACGAGGGGCGTACGCAATGATCGGTACGCCCCCTGTTTGCGCGCCGTCCCCTCACGGCGTGGGCAGCCACCCCACCTTGCCGGCCAGCAGCGCGTATCCGACGAACGCTCCGATGTCGAGCAGCGCATGCGCCGCGACCAGGGGCCCGACACGCCCCCAACGCCGGTACAGCAGCACGAAGACGACGCCCATCACCATGTTGCCGATGAACCCGCCGATCCCCTGATACAGGTGGTACGAGCCGCGCAGCACCGAACTCGCCACCAAGGCGGCCATCGGCGTCCACCCCAACTGTCCGAGTCTGCGCAGCAGATACCCGACGACGATCACTTCCTCCAGCACGGCGTTCTGGAGTGCGGAGAGGATCAGTACCGGGAATTTCCACCACACGTCGGGCAGCGACTCCGGAACCACCGTGAGGTTGAAACCGGCGGCCCGCGCCACCAGATAGAAGGCCAGCCCGGCGCTGCCGATGCCCGCCGCGATCACCGTGCCGCGCCCCAGGTCCGACCCGGGTCTGGTCCGGTCGAAGCCGATGGCCCGCAGGCCCACGCCCTCCCTTGTCAGCAGATGCGCCACCAGCGCCACGGGGACCAGGGCCGTGGCGATGCCGAAGAGCTGCCAGGCGAGATCCAGCCATGGTCGTCCCGGGGCGTATGAACCGTTGAGCGTCGCGGCCTGATGCTTCAAACCCCCTGGTTTCGTCAGTGATCCGACAAAACTGATGAGAGCAGACACTCCGCTGGCACCCAGCGAGAGAGCCAGCACCAGCACCGTTTCGGACCGCAGAATCCGCCGTGACACGGCCTCTCGGGGACAAGAATCAGCCACGCACCCCTCCGTCACCTGTACACCTGCCTTCAGTTGTGCATTCGCATCTCATCCCGCTCCCCACGTCCCGCTGCGGTCTCGAATGCAGGTACGAAGATCATGCGCGACCGGCCGGGGAGCGACCACCACTGACGATGGTGTGGTCCCCTTTTTCCTCGTTCATCCTCAAGGAGCGCCACCACCGGCATGGGACGTCACAGCTTGCCCGACGACTACGCGACGGATGGCAGCGGGGACGGTTCTCCGACGCACCGAACAGCCGCGCCCGGGCGGGCACCGGCCAGGGCGGCAGGCACCGGGCACGCCGAGGCACACCCATCGGGCTACGACACGGGGAGACCCACCGGCCAGCTGTGCACCGGATCGCCGGAGTGCATCAATTCGGCGTACCGGCGGGTGGTGGCCGCGAGCGCCGCGTCCCGGCCGAGCCCGGCGTCCAACCCCCGGCGGTACGTGTCCACCTGCCAGGACGCCCCGTTCACCCGCCGTTTGCAGCGCTCCTCGATGACCCCGAGGTAGCGGTCGCGGTCCGCGGGCTCGACGTTCCAGGCGTCGAGCCCTGCCGCGGCGAGCGGCAGCAGTTCGTCCTGTACGAGCTTGACGGCCGCCACCCGCGCCAGCCCGCCCGACCGCCCCGGCCGGGGCCAGACCAGCTCGGCGTCGATGCCTCGGCGGCAGGCGCTGTCGAAGTTCTCGGCCGCCGCGGCAAACGGCAGCCTGGTCCACACCGGACGGGACTCCTCGGCGAGCGCCCGCACCAGGCCGTAGTAGAGCGCGGCGTTGGCGATCACGTCGGTGACGGTCGGCCCGGCGGGCAGGACACGGTTCTCGACACGGAGATGGGGTACGCCGTCGGCCAGGCCGTAGACCGGCCGGTTCCAGCGGTAGATCGTACCGTTGTGCAGCACGAGCTCCTGGAGACCTGGCACGCCGCCCTCGTCGAGCACCCGCAGCGGGTCCTCCCCGTCGCAGATCGGCAGCAGCGGCGGGAAGTAGCGCAGGTTCTCCTCGAAGAGCTCGTATGCCGAGCTGATCCATCGCTCGCCGAACCAGGTCCTCGGGCGCACCCCCTGGTTCTGCAGTTCGGGCGGCCTGGTGTCGGTGGCCTGCTGGAAGAGCGGCGGCCGCGACTCCCGCCACAGCTCCCTGCCGAACAGAAAGGGCGAGTTGGCGCCGAGGGCGATCTGAACGGCGGCGACGACCTGGGCGGCGTTCCACACGTCCGCGAAACGCGCCGGGGTGACCTGCAGATGCAGCTGGACCGATGTACAGGCCGCTTCGGGTGTGATCGAGGTGGCGGTGCAGACCAATCGCTCCACGCCTTCGATATCGAGGGCGAAATCCTCGCCGCGCGCCGCCACTATCTGATCGTTGAGCAGCGTGTAGCGGTCCACGTCCGAGAGGTTCGCCGCGACCAGGTCCGCGCTGCCGAGGGTCGGCAGTATTCCGATCATCATGATCCCGGCAGCGACCTCGCCCGCCTTCCGGTGCGCATATCCGAGAGCGGTCCTCAGCTCCTCGGCCAGCTGATCGAAAACACGCCCGGCCAGGTGATGCGGAACTATGTTCACTTCCAGATTGAACATCCCGAGTTCGGTCTGGAAATCACGGCTCGCGATCCGCTCGAGCACCTCCGCATTCATCATCCGGGGCAGGCCGTCCGAACCCGCCAGATTGAGCTCGATCTCCATGCCCATGAGGTTGCGGGGGCGGTCGAACCTCTGCTCCGCCAGGAGCCTCCCCAGCCCCTCCAGGCACAGGTGGAGTTTCCTCCGGTACCTCTGCCGATCGGACAGATCAAAGGCGCCCGCCACGACCTTCTCCCCCATCGAAGCGTCCCTCCGCAAGTGGGCAGCCCGCGGCCCAGGCCGCTCGCGTCACGATCGATAATGCCCAGGGGAGGTGATCCATAACGCCGCCACGGACAGCGCGGACCCAGTAATCTGATGACGGCCGTCCGGGCACATTCCGATGGCATGCAGCACGGTGCAGTTTCCGCTGGCCGGTGATGGTGAAAACGCCGACACGATTCGGCCTACCGTGACTGTGGAAAAACGCCAGGCGGCGGCTGCACGGCTCACCTCGAATCAACAGAATCTCCGCATAATAAAGTCTCGATACCGCCTTGCCGGCAATACCTCCGGCGGCTAGTGGAAACACCGCGTGAACACGTGTCGTATAAACTCCGCGGACGAGGCAGAGAGTTGACGCACCGGCCCAGTCACCGGCCTCCTCTGGCCCCGCACGCCGACAGCGCCGTCTGCACCCGCCCACGCATCACCGTGTCTCCAAAGTGAGAGGCGACCCACTATGCCGCTGCTTGTTCCCCCGGCTCCCGCGCCTGCCCTGCGCAGCGTCCTCGCGGCACTCGGTTCACCCACCGCAGTCCTCGAGGCCCGCACCCCGGCTCTCCGGTCCGTCCAGGGACCTCTGAGCCCCGAAGTCCCGCTCCCCGTCCATGTGCTGGACCGGATCGGCCCGAGCGGGCTCGCGCCACGCACCCGGCTGACCGCGTGGCGCTTCCTGATCCGCAGTTCGGAGCGGGCCGTCGCCGCGGCCGACGCCATGCTCACTCCGGACGGCTGGGCCTTCTCGCACTTCTTCGAGGGCCCTTACATCGCATCGACCGAGCTCGCCCTGCGCCAGGCGGAGACGGTGACATCCCGCTACCAGCCCCGCATGCTGTCGATCCCGGAGCTCTACATGCTGACGCTGTGGCTGCACGAGGACATCGAGGCCGACCCGTCAGGTGGCACCCTCGCCCCCACCGATCTTCTGGTACCGCTGGCTCCCGCCCCACCGGGTATCGCGGCACACCGCCCGCACCGGGTCGCCGATCTGCTCCCCGTGATGACCCTGCGCATCACCCCCGGCCCCAGCCCCCTGCTCGGTTCACCCGCCTGACCCCGCCCCGCCTCCGGCACGCCGTACTGTGCCCAGTCGCCGTTTCCGGTGGCGGGGCACAGTACTGCGGGACACGCAGCGCGGGACAGCGGGGCGCCCCCGGCCCCATCCGGACTAGTCCGGTCCGACCACCCCGAACCACCCGAAGGGACAGTGCAGTTGTGCTGAACCGTCCGCCCGGGTGATGCGTCATGAGAGGAGGAGCACCGCTGCCACGAAATCCCTGCGGATTGGCGCCCGTGGGGGAACACTGGAACCGGACCGACAGATACGGGGGGCGGCCATGAACACCTCATCAAGCCGCAGGACACCCACTACGACGCAGCGAAAGAACCCAGCCATGTGCCAGCACGAGCCACCCTGCCCGACAGCCGACTCAGCCGACCGGGAAGCCGCACGCCTGATGGCACACCACCCGGAACAGGGCTGGAGCCTGCTGTGCAACGGCGTCCTGCTCTTCGAGGACACCGGTGAGCTGCTCCCGGACGGGCAGATCATCGCTCCGCACCGGCCGCTGGACGCCGGCCGGGTGATGAAGGCCGCCTGAGCGCGGCCCGTAAGAAATGGGGCCGGCCCGGAGAAGATCTCCGAACCGGCCCCGACGCATGTCCGGGTCGCACCCGAACGGGTCAGTCAGCTGTCGTACTCGTCCAACGGCGGGCAGGAGCAGACGAGGTTGCGGTCACCGAACGCACCGTCGATCCGGCGCACCGGCGGCCAGTACTTGTCGGCGGCCGAGACTCCGGCCGGGAAGACGGCCGTCTCGCGGCTGTACGCGTGCGTCCACTCCCCGCCGAGCATGGCGGCGGTGTGCGGGGCGTTGGTCAGCGGGTTGTCCTCCGCACTCCACTCGCCGGAGGCCACCTTCTCGACCTCGCCGCGGATGGCGATCATCGTGTCGCAGAACCGGTCGAGTTCGGCAAGGTTCTCGCTCTCGGTCGGCTCGATCATCAGCGTGCCCGCCACCGGGAACGACATGGTGGGCGAGTGGAAGCCGTAGTCGATCAGACGCTTGGCAATGTCGTCGACGCTGACCCCGGTCGCCTTGGAGATCGGCCGCAGATCCACGATGCACTCGTGCGCGACCAGACCGGCCGGGCCGGTGTACAGGATCGGGTAGTGCGGCTCCAGACGCTTGGCGATGTAGTTGGCCGCAAGTACGGCGACCTGCGTCGCGTGCTTGAGGCCCTCCCCGCCCATCAGGCGTACGTACGCCCAGGAGATCGGGAGAATACCGGCCGAGCCCCACGGCGCGGCCGAGATCGGTCCGACACCGGTCTCGGGGCCGGCGCCGGGCTGCAGCGGGTGGTTCGGCAGGTACGGCGCCAGATGGGCGCGCACGCCGACCGGGCCGACACCGGGGCCACCGCCGCCGTGCGGGATGCAGAAGGTCTTGTGCAGGTTCAGGTGCGAGACGTCGCCGCCGAACCGTCCGGGCTTGGCAAGACCGACCAGCGCGTTGAGGTTGGCGCCGTCGACGTACACCTGACCGCCCGCATCGTGCACCTCGGCGCAGATGTCGGCCACGTGCTCCTCGAACACACCGTGCGTCGACGGGTACGTGATCATGAGCACGGCGAGCTCGTCGCGGTGCTTCTCGATCTTGGCGCGGAGGTCCTCGACGTCGACCTCACCGTCGTCCGCGGTCTTCACCACGACGACCTTCATGCCCGCCATCACGGCGCTCGCGGCGTTGGTGCCGTGCGCGGAGGACGGAATGAGGCAGACGGTCCGCTGCTCGTCGCCGTTGGCCCGGTGGTAGGCACGCACGGCGAGCAGGCCCGCGAACTCGCCCTGCGAGCCCGCGTTCGGCTGGATGGAGACCGCGTCGTAGCCGGTGACCTCGGCGAGGCGCTCCTCCAGCTCACGGATCAGCGTGAGGAAGCCCTCCGCCTGCTCGGCCGGCGCGAACGGGTGCAGCGCACCGAACTCGGGCCAGGTGATCGACTCCATCTCGGTGGTCGCGTTCAGCTTCATGGTGCAGGAGCCGAGCGGGATCATGCCGCGGTCCAGCGCGTAGTCACGGTCGGCGAGCTTGCGCAGGTAGCGCAGCATCGCGGTCTCGGAGCGGTGCTGGTGGAAAACCGGATGGGTGAGGATCCCATCGGTTCGCAGCAGGGACTCGGGCAGCGCGTCGGCGGCGGCGGCGTCCAGTGCCTCGATGTCACCGTCGGCGCCGAAGGCGGCCCAGACCGCGGCGAGCTGCGCACGTGTGGTGGTCTCGTCGCAGGCGAGGGAGACCCGGTCGGCGTCGACAAGACGCAGGTTGACCCCGCGGTCACGGGCGTCGGCCACGACATCCGCCGCCTTGCCGGGGACACGCACCGTGAGCGTGTCGAAGTAGGCGCCGGTCTCGACGTCGACCCCGGCCGCGCGCAGGCCCTCGGCCAGGATCGTCGCGTACCGGTGGGTGCGCTCCGCGATCGTCCGCAAGCCGTCGGGGCCGTGGTAGACCGCGTACATCCCAGCCATCACGGCGAGCAGTACCTGCGCGGTGCAGATGTTGCTGGTGGCCTTCTCGCGACGGATGTGCTGCTCGCGGGTCTGCAGTGCGAGGCGGTACGCCTTGTTGCCGTCCGCGTCGACGGAGACACCGACGAGGCGGCCGGGCAGGCTGCGGGCGAACTTCTCGCGTACGGCCATAAAGCCGGCGTGCGGTCCACCGAAGCCCATCGGTACACCGAAGCGCTGCGTGGTGCCGACGGCGATGTCCGCGCCGAGGTCACCGGGCGAGGTGAGCAGGGTCAGGGCGAGCAGGTCGGCGGCGACGGTGACGATCGCGCCGAGCTCGTGGGCCTGCTCGATGACGGGCTTGATGTCGCGGACGGCGCCGGAGGCACCCGGGTACTGGAGCAGCACGCCGAAGACACCGCGCCCGGCGATCTCTGCGGGGATGCCCTCGGCGAGATCGGCGACGACGACCTCGACACCGGTCGGCTCGGCGCGGGTCTCGATCACGGCGACGGTCTGGGGCAGGGTGTCGGAGTCGACCAGGAAGACTCCGTCCTTGACCTTGCCGACGCGTCGGGCGAGCGCCATGGCCTCGGCGGCGGCGGTGCCCTCGTCGAGCAGCGAGGCGCCGGAGGTGGGCAGCCCGGTCAGCTCGGCGACCATCGTCTGGAAGTTGAGGAGCGCCTCCAGGCGGCCCTGCGAGATCTCCGGCTGGTACGGCGTGTAGGCCGTGTACCAGGCGGGATTCTCCATGACGTTCCGGAGGATCACCGGCGGGGTGAACGTGCCGTAGTAGCCGAGCCCGATCATCGGGGCGAGCACCTGGTTGCGGTCGGCAAGGGCGCGGAGCTCGGCGAGGACCTCGGCCTCGGTACGGGCCGACGGCAGCTGCAGCGCCTCCGCACTCTTGATCACATCGGGCACTGCGGCCGCGGTGAGGTCGTCGAGCGAGCCGTAACCGACCTGGGCGAGCATCTTCGCCTGCGCCTCGGCATCGGGGCCGATGTGGCGCTGCTCGAAGGGGATGCCCTGCTCCAGCTGGGAGAGCGGAGTGCGACGGGGGGTCATGGTGGAGGCCTCCTGGTCTGTCACGACCTGCGAGGGGCACCACGGCGCGGGTGCCCGGACGGCCTCCCCCTCTGTCATCTCAACCTGAGAGCTTCACCGGTGCGCCTTGAGGCATACCGGCTTTCACCGTCGGTGAGGGAGGGATCCGTCCCGGCTGCCGCCGCCACGAAACCCGCCCTGCTTTCCAGAGTGACCTCGTCCGTGCGGTACGGGGGCCTGAGAGATTCCGGGGAGGATTTGCTCCTTCGGCGCCTGCCGGATGCGCTCCGGAAGGCTCTCCCGCACGGGGTCAGCAGCCATCACCAGCCTACCAGCGGGGCTCGCGACGGAATTCTCAAGTGGCCGATAGCCCGAATCTGCACTTTCGTAGTGCCTGTGGAGTAGCCGCGACCAATGGGAGGGACCGTGCAGACCGACATCGATCCGCGCAGCCTGATCGGCCGCAAGGCATTCGACCGCAAGGGCACCAAGATCGGAACTGTGGACGAGGTGTACCTCGACGACGCGACCGGCATACCCGAGTGGGCAGCCGTGCGTACCGGACTGTTCAGCAGGGATGCCTTCGTGCCGCTTGAGCCCAGCGAATTCGTCGATGACGTGCTCCGGATCCCCTTCGACCGTGCGCTGATCAAGGACGCGCCCGACTTCGGCGTGGGCCGCCATCTCTCGCCGGAACAGGAGCTTCAGCTCTACCGGCACTACGGCCTGGACTCGCCGCCCGACGAGCCGGGCCCGGACCGGGACTTCGGCAGGCTGGCCGGCCAGGACGAGTAGTCCGCCGGATCACGCACCAGCGGGAGCGGATCGGCAGGCCGCAGCTCCGGATCGTCGACACGGAACGTCCGCGCCCGGCCGGGAGGTGACCAGGGTTCCTCGAACCGCACGGTCACCCGGCCCACCCCACTGCCCTGCACCCAGCCGTGGCCGAAGGTGTCATGGCAAACGTCGTGCCCGGCGTGCCAGCGCCGGACCGCGAGCTGTTCGGCGGTCTCCTGCTCCTGTGCCCCGTCCACCGATTCGTCCCCGTGGCCGCCCGCGCCGTGTTCCTCACGGGCCGGGATCTCGGGCGCAGCCCGCTCACCGGCTGCCTGGGCAAAAAGATCCTCCTGCGTGTAGTCGGCGAGCCCCGTGACGCCAACCCCGAGCAGCCGCACCCCTCCGGTGGTGTCCACAGCCTCCAGGAGCCGTGCAGCGGCCTCTCTGACCACTGTGGGGTCGTCCGTCGGCCCCCGGAGCGTCTCGGACCGCGTGAGCGTCGAAAAGTCGTATCTGCGCACCTTCAGCACCACGGTGCGGCCCGAGCGCTCCGCGGCCCGCAGCCGCTGGACACAACGGTCCGCCAGGCGTTCGACCTCCGTCCTGACCCGGATCCGGTCGTGCAGATCCATGTCGAAGGTGTCCTCGACCGACACCGACTTGGCGTCTCGCTCGGCCACAACAGGGCGGTCGTCATACCCGAGGGCCATGCGGTGCAGCGCGACGCCGTGCGCCTTCCCCAGCAGCCGTACGAGCTCCGCCTCGCCGGCCGTGGCCAGGTCGTCGACCGTGGTCATCCCGGCCCGCCGCAGATGGTCCCCGGTGGCAGGGCCCACGCCGGGGAGGATCCGCACGGACATCGGGGCGAGCAGCTCCCGTTCGGTCCCCGGCTCGATGACCAGCAGCCCGTTCGGTTTCGCCTCCTCCGAGGCGATCTTGGCCAGCATCTTGGAGCCCGCGAGGCCGACCGAGCCGGTGAGTCCGGTGACGGCTCTGATGGCGTCGCGCAACTGCTCGCCGATGGCCCGCGCCGAGGCGGTGTCGTCGGCTGTTCCACCGGCCTCCAGATCGACGAACGCCTCGTCCAGGCTGAGCGGCTCCACCAGGGGTGACAGCTGCCCCAGCAACCCCATCACCTGGTCGCTCACCGTCCGGTACAGGGTGAAGCGGGGCGCCAGATAGGCAGCATTGGGCGCCAGCCGCCGGGCCTGCGCGGTCGGCATCGCCGAGTGCACCCCGAAGCGCCGCGCCTCGTAGGAAGCGGTGGCGACGACCCCACGGGGTCCCAGCCCGCCGACCACGACCGGTTTGCCACGCAGGCTCGGTTTCGCCGCCTGCTCGGCCGAGGCGTAGAAGGCATCCATGTCCAGATGCAGGATGGTGGGCGCGGCTCTCACATCATCCGATGCTGCCCTACAGCACTGACAATCGCCGCGCCCCGCTCCGCGGCCCGTCAGACCGCGCGGTTGCGCCGCCGTGCGAGCTCGTCGGTGGGGTTGTTGCCGATCAGCGTCTCGCCGGTGTCCACCCGCTCGCCGTGCAGCTGCGACAGTGCGGCGTCGACATCCCGCCAGACCACGCCGACGGCGATGCCGAAGACCCCCTGGCCCCCCTGGAGCAGATCCACGACCTCGTCGGGCGAGGAGCACTCGTAGACGGTCGCGCCGTCACTCATGAGCGTCATCCGCTCAAGATCCTGGAACCCCCGGGCCCTCAGATGCTGGACCGTGGTGCGGATGTTCTGCAGGGCGACGCCCGTGTCGAGAAAGCGCTTCACGATCTTCAGCAGGACGACGTCCCTGAAGCTGTAGAGGCGCTGCGTGCCCGATCCGTAGGCAGGCCGCACGCTCGGCTCGACGAGCCCGGTGCGTGCCCAGTAGTCGAGCTGCCGATAGGTGATCCCCGCCGCCGCGCACGCCGTCGGCCCGCGATAGCCGATGTCGCCGACCACTTCCGCCCCGTCCCCCGCCATCGCCGCCGGTTGAACCGGTTGCCTGATGGTGCGGTCGGCTGTACTTCCGTGCTGCCGGTAAGGCCCACCCGCTGCCGTACCGTCGCCGCTGTTTCTCACGCCGACCTCCGTCCTTGACCTGCCATCTCGAAGGTAGGCAGTCGCTCGGGGTGCG
Source organism: Streptomyces sp. NPDC051020 (assembly GCF_040683105.1). Taxonomy (NCBI): domain Bacteria; kingdom Bacillati; phylum Actinomycetota; class Actinomycetes; order Kitasatosporales; family Streptomycetaceae; genus Streptomyces; species Streptomyces sp. NPDC051020. The sequence continues at coordinate 125,761 of NZ_JBFBCG010000012.1, forward strand.
TCAACGATCGCCACACTCGGCACGCCGAGTGATAATCACCCGGAGGGTGGTTTGCCGTATCCCGTTCCCGGGAAAGGCTTGTCGAATGCGCTGACGGCGACCCTGCTGGACGGTCACTGGCTGTTGGTACCGAAGTCCTCCGGCGAGATCTGGTCGAGGAACTCCCGGAACTTCTCGACCTCGTCCTCCTGCTCGTCAGGGATGGAGATCCCCGCGTCGTCGAGCACCCCGTCACTGCCGTAGATCGGCGTGCCGGTGCGCAGCGCGAGCGCTATGGCGTCGGACGGCCGCGCACTCACCTCGACCCCGCCGGCGAAGACCAGCTCCGCGTAGAAGACCCCTTCCCTGAGGTCCGTGATGCGGACCTCGGTGAGCTCCTGGCCCAGGGCCTCGAGCACATCCTTGAAGAGATCATGGGTCAGCGGCCTGGCCGGAGCCATGCCCTGCTGGGCAAAGGCGATCGCGGTCGCCTCACCAGGACCGATCCAAATGGGGAGGTACCGGTCGCCTCCCACTTCACGCAGGAGCACGATCGGTTGGTTGGAGGGCATTTCCACCCGGACACCCACAACGTCGAGCTCGTTCACACAGCAACCCTAGGACGTGCTCGGCAGGTTTGGGTAGTCGGGCCCCTCGTGATCAGTGGAGCCGGATCCGCAGAGCAGTCTGCACAAGGGCCGAATGAAGCCGTACGGAGAGCTCCGCGAGCTCCTTCACCTTGGCCTCCGCATGGACTCTGGTCTGCGGATTCCGGTGTCGGCGCAGAGGTGCGACCACCTGCTCGATCAGGCCGGCCTCGCGTTCCGCAGCCCCACGCATCGCCCGCAGGTGACGCGGTTCCAGACCGAATCGACCCAGATCCGCCACAAGTTTGGCAACGGTCACCGTCTCGGCGTCGTAGCCACCCTCCGCCATCGGAGCGATGAGCCCGTACGACTCCCACTCCTCGAGCTCGCTCTCGGTGACCTCGGCGGCGGCCAGGAGCTCCGCACGCCCGATCCGGGGCGCGGTGGCCTGCCAGGACTCGCCGTCCCAGGAACCGTCGCTCAGGTCCCGTGGAGCGCCCGCGGCCGGCAGGGACACCTGCTCGCCGCGGGCCAGGGCGTCCAGGTGCTCGCGAATGACCTTGAGCGGAAGATAGTGATCCCGCTGCATCCGCAGCACCTGCGCCAGCCGCTCGACGTCCTCGGGGCGGAATTTGCGGTAGCCGGAGGGGGTCCGCTGCGGCTCGACGAGCCCCTCGGCCTCCAAGAAGCGAATCTTGGAGATGGTGACTTCGGGAAATTCGTCCCGCAGCTGCAGGAGCACCGCGCCGATGCTCATGGCCCGGTTGTCGGCGGTGGCGGTGCCGTGCCCGGCACCGCCCGTCGGTGTTCTCAGCATGGACCTTCCCTGACGGGTCAGATGCCCCGCTGGCTTGCGTAGAAGACCAGCCGGTACTTCCCGATCTGCACTTCGTCGCCGTTGGACAGCGCGACGGAGTCGATGCGCTCACGATTGACGTACGTGCCGTTGAGGCTGCCGACATCCTCGACCGTGAAGCTTCCGTCGGGGCTCCGGCGGAACTCCACGTGACGGCGGGAGACCGTCACGTCATCGAGGAAGATGTCGCTCTGCGGGTGGCGGCCGGCCGTGGTCAGCTCGCTGTCCAGCAGGAAGCGGCTGCCCGAGTTCGGACCGCGGCGCACCACCAGGAGCGCCGAGCCGAGCGGCAGGGCGTCGACGGCGGCCTGGGCCTCCGGCGAGAGGGAGGGCAAGGACGTCTGGCCCGTCGCCTCCGCCTCGTAAGCCTCAAGACCGGAGATGGAGATGGTCGATGTCGTCTCCGAAAGACGCTCCGCAGACGCGCCTCCCCGAAGTGGCGCACCACAGTTGGAACAGAAACGACTGGCCTCGGCATTGCGATGGCCGCACCTCGTACAGACCGGCATGGACCCAAACCCTCCACCCGTACTTGAGGTTGATGGATCCCCGAAACCTATGCGGCCCGGACCGGCAGGGTCAACAGACGACGCGCCGGTTCCACCCGAAATGTCACCGCCCGGACCCGACACCTCGTCACGGAAGAGCGGGCGATCCGTGCCCTGCTCCTCGGCCTGGCCATGGCGCGGTGCGCGATGGCGGGCCGCGTCATCGCGGGCGCTCTTGCCGAACAACTTCGCAAACAACTTCACGGGCGATTCCCCTTGACCGAAACAGACCCGCCCGTGGGGCAGGACGAACCCTGAATCAACACACCTGCCGACCCGGACACCTTCACAACGTCCGTATCCACTCGACAGTTTCCACCACGCGCCACCATTACGATGCGGCGACCCCCCGCAACCTCTTGCCCGTGTCCTCCGAGCCCCGTGTCCGGCGCACTCACCGGGTTGACGACCGAGCGTAGTCAGGCTGCTCCGCAGGTCGCAAGGCGTCCACGCCGATGTCGTCCGCCTGCACCACATGCACGGTCGCCTGCTCCTTCTCCAGCGTCTGCACAACACCACCGGGGATGTTCAGCGCCGGCTCCAGATCCTGCGGTTTGCCGATCACTTTGAAGACGTACGGCGCGGAGATGGACCGGTCGTCGACCTTGATGGCGCCACCGTCGCCGGAGAAGTACGTATTGGCCACCACCCTCACCCCGTTGACCTCGACCGCCTCCGCTCCGGCCGCACGCAGCTCCTGGAGGGCGTCGAGCAGCATGTCCGCCTGCACCGCGTCGCCCGGATCGTTGATCGTGAGCGTGATCCCGGGCCCGTGTGCCGCCACGGTGCCCGCGAGGATACCGAGTTGCCGTTCCTTCTCCACGGTCTGCTTACGGGCCTCCTCAGCCTGGTCCGAGCTGTTCTCCAGCTCCGTACGCTGATCGTCCAGACGCTGCTTCTCATCCTCAAGACGCTGCGTACGGTCATCAAGTTCATCGAGAATGCGGACCAGATCCTCCTGGCGGGCGCCGCGCAGTGCGCTGTTGTCACTGTTCGACCGCACCTGGATCGCCAGACCCAGCCCCAGGACGAACAGCAGCAGCGCCACAACGAGTTGCGCACGGGTGACCCGGGGCGGCCACAGCCCGGCGATCAACCGCTGGCGCCCGGTCAACTGCTCGGGCATGTCGGCCTGCTGCTCGCCGTTGCGCTCCCGGTCACGGGGAAGCTCTTCGTTGCTCATCGGCCTCAGGCCCGGAAGACGTGCCGGCGGATCGCCGCGGCGTTGGAGAAGATGCGGATACCGAAGACGACGACCACACCGGTCGAGAGCTGCGCTCCGACACCCAGCTTGTCGCCCAGGAACACGATCAGTGCGGCCACGACGACGTTCGAGAGGAACGACACCACGAAGACCTTGTCGACGAAGATGCCGTCGAGCATGGCCCGCAGACCACCGAAGACCGCATCGAGAGCAGCCACGACGGCGATCGGGAGATAGGGCTCGACCACCGCCGGCACCTCGGGCCGGACCAACAGTCCGACCACGACTCCCACGACGAGGCCCAGTACGGCGATCACGATGTGCCCTTCCCTGTGTCTGCCGCACCACTGCCGGTGTCTGCGGCCTTCGGCTCTGCTGTTCGTACGATGAGGCTGGGCGCAGCCGGGAGGCGCACCTCGTCCTGAACGGACATGCTGGTCCGGATGTCGAAGGTGTCCTTCAGCGCCCTCAGGTACTGGCCGTCGGCACTGTCCTCGAAAGCGGTGCTGAGCCGCTTCCCGTCCCCCACCGCAAGCACCGTGTACGGCGGCACGAGCGGTTTGTTGTCGACCAGTATGGCGTCCCCCGCGGCGCGGATCGCCGACAGGGCCGTCAGCCGCTGCCCATTGATGGCAATGGCCTCCGCACCCGACTGCCAGAGGCCGTTGACGACCCGTTGCATGTCCCGGTCGCGCACCCGCCCCGTGTCCGTGAAACCAGTGGTCTCACGCGGTCCGCCGCCGCCCTGGTCGGTGCCCTTGGCATCGTCGACGACAAGTTTCACACCGGGTCCCTTGACGGCGGTCGCCCCAGAGAGCAGCGCCACGAGCTGGCCCTGGTCCCCGCCATGCTTTTCCAACGCTTTACGTTGCCGCTCGCCCACGTCGTCACGGGCTTTGTCGACCTGGGACTCCAGCTTGTCGGCCGCCGATGTCTCTGTGTCGATACGTTGGATGAGCTCCCCGCGCTCCTTGGCGAGGACCGGCGCCGATATACGCGCCTCCGCGGCGCCCAGGGTGACGACGAAAGCAGCCAGCACAAGGCCCGCCGCAAGGCCCAGTTTCGCCTTCAGTGTGCGAGGCATGGCCGCACTCCCGTCGGCCTTGCGCTTGGCCGTGGCCTCGGCGTAGCCGTCGTCCAGGCTGTGGTCCATCACATTGGTCAGCAGCGACATGGACGCGTCAGGTCGCGCGGGCGGCGAGGGGGTACTCCGATCGGGGGGCTGCTGCGACATGCCGCACATCGTCGCACGCCGCAGCTAGTACCGCCGAATGGCCCCACCCGTGCGCCGGGAAGCGTCTGCGCGACACCTCCCGGCACGCCGGCGGCAGGTCACTGACCTGCGCTGTCCACGATCGCCGACCATTCGTCGAGCAGCGCCTGCGCCGAGGCGTCGTCAGGGCCTTCCGCCCACAGATGGGTGACGGCCTCGGCCGGGTCGGGAAGCACCATCACCCAGCGCCCGTCCGCCTCGACGACCCGCACGCCGTCGGTGGTGTCGACGTCACGGTCCCCGGCGGCTTCCACCACCCGGCGCATGACCAGTCCCTTGACGGCCCAGGGAGTGGCCAGATCGCGGCGCAACACGTGCGCAAGAGGAATCCGGGCATCGATCTGGCTGAGCGTGAGCTGGGTCCGCGCGACGAGCCCGAGAAGCCGTACGAAGGCTGCCGAACCGTCGAAGACGCTGCTGAATTCGGGGACGATGAAACCGCCCCGCCCGTCCCCTCCGAAAATGGTGCCTTCCTCGCGCCCCACGCGCGTCAGGTCGTCCGGCGACGTCGTCGTCCATTCCACCTGTGTGCCGTGGTAAGCGGCGACCTGCTCGGCGACCCTCGTCGTGGTCACCGGCAAGGCCACCCGGCCGCTGCGCCGCTCGGCGGCCACCAGGTCGAGCAGGACCAGAAGGGCCCGATCGTCCTCAACAATCCGGCCCCGCTCGTCGACCAGGGAGAGCCGCTCCCCAACCGGGTCGAAGCGCACTCCGAACGCGGCCCGTGCCGAGGAGACGATCTCCCCGAGCCGCACGAGCCCGGAGCGTCGGGCGTCGGCGGACTCCGTGGGCCGTGATTCGTCGAGCCCGGGATTGATGGTCAGCGCGTCCACGCCGAGCCGCCCGAGCAGACTCGGCAGAACAAGCCCGGCACTGCCGTTGGACGCGTCGACGACAACCTTGAGACCGGCGGCCGCGATCCCGGTGGTGTCCACATTGCGCAGCAGTGCCCCGGTGTAGGAGTCGAAGACGCTGGACGGAAAGTGCAGATCCCCGATCTCCCCCGGGAAGGCCCGGCGGTACTCCTGGCGGGCGTAGACCCGGTCCAGCTTCCGCTGCCCCGCTTGGGAGAGGTCTGCGCCCCTCTCGTCGATGAACATGATGTCCACCGAGTCCGGCACCCCGGGCGAAGTACGGATCATGATCCCGCCCGCGCTGCCCCGAGCGGTCTGCTGACGCGCGACCGGAAGCGGCGCGTTCTCCAGGTCCCGTACGTCGATGGCGCTGGCCTGCAACGCCGAGATCACGGCCCTCTTCAGCGCACGGGCGCCGCGGGAGTGGTCACGGGCGGTGGTGACGGTCGAACCCTTCTTGAGGGTGGTGGCGTACGCGCCGGCGAGCCGGACGGCGAGCTCCGGCGTGATCTCCACGTTCAGGATTCCTGAGACACCCCGGGCACCGAAGAGATGTGCCTGCCCCCGTGACTCCCAGATCACCGAAGTGTTGACGAAGGCGCCGGCCTCGATGGTCTTGAACGGGTAGACCCGGACATTGCCCTGAATGATCGATTCCTCACCGACCAGGCACTCGTCCCCGATGACCGCACCGTCCTCGATGCGGGCAGCCCGCATGATGTCGGTGTTCTTGCCGATCACGCAGCCGCGCAGATTGCAGTGCTGGCCGATGTAGACGTTGTCGTGGATCACGGCCCTGTGCAGGAACGCCCCGGTCTTGACGACGACGTTCGAACCGACGACGGTGTGCTCGCGGATCTCGACACCGGCCTCGATCTTCGCGTAGTCCCCGATGTAGACGGGTCCGCGGAGCACCGCGTCGGGATGGACGTCGGCGCCTTCCGCAACCCATACACCGGGCGAGATCTCGAAGCCGTCGATCTCGACGTCGACCTTGCGCTCCAGCACGTCGGCCTGAGCCTTCACATAGCTCTCGTGCGTGCCCACGTCCTCCCAGTAGCCTTCGGCGACATAGCCGTAGATAGGCCTGCCTTCCTTCATGAGCTGCGGGAAGACATCACCGGACCAGTCCACCGAGACGTCGGCCTGGACGTAGTCGAAGACCTCGGGTTCCATGACATAGATGCCCGTGTTGACGGTGTCCGAGAAGACCTGGCCCCAGGTGGGCTTCTCCAGGAATCGCTCAACCTGGCCCGCCTCGTCGACGATTGTGATTCCGAATTCCAGTGGATTCGGAACTCGGGTCAGGCACACCGTGACCAGCCCGCCCTTTTCCTTGTGAAAGGCGATGAGATCGGTCAGGTCGAAGTCTGTGAGCGCGTCGCCGGAAATGACGAGGAAGGTGTCGTCCTTGAGCGCTTCCTCGGCGTTCTTTACGCTGCCAGCTGTCCCGAGAGGTTTCTCCTCGTTGGCATAGGTGAGCTCCATCCCGAGCTCTTCGCCGTCGCCGAAGTAGTTCTTGACGAGGGAGGCGAGAAACTGGACGGTCACGACCGTCTCATTGAGCCCATGCCGTTTCAGCAGCCGCAGCACATGCTCCATGATCGGCCGATTGGCGACGGGCAGGAGCGGCTTGGGCATGCTGGAAGTCATGGGGCGAAGGCGTGTGCCTTCACCACCAGCCATCACGACGGCCTTCATGTCGGCAACGTCCTCCTTGAAGAGACGACGGTTTGGCCGACTTCGCCCGTCAGGGCAACATCTCAGAGTTCAGCCGCGGACCGGCCACACTGCGCGGCACCGCGTCAAACGAGCTCAATCGGCTACTGCATCCGCCTTGACGAGCCGGCGGACCTGAACCACGTAGAGGATTCCTGCCCACCAATAGAGCGTTGTACCCCAACCTGCGAACGCCCATCCGAAAACAGCGGCCAGCGATCCAAGCCAACCACTTGCGTCGCTGAGCAGCAACAAGGGGAAGGCGTACATCAGGTTGAACGTAGCCGCCTTCCCCAGGAAGTTCACCTGGGGTGGTGGATAGCCGTGGCGCCGCAGGATTCCGACCATCACGAGAAGCATCAGTTCACGGGCAAGGAGTGCCGCAGTGAGCCAGAGCGGAAGGATCTCTCGCCAGGTCAGTCCGACGAGGGTCGAAAGGATGTAGAGGCGATCAGCGGCCGGGTCCAGGAGCCGTCCGAGGCTGCTGATCTGGTTCCATCGGCGGGCGAGTTTACCGTCGAGGTAGTCGCTGATGCCGCTGAGCATCAGCACGAGCAGCGCCCAGCCATCGCTCTTGGGCCCGCCGAACTCCGGGCGAAGAATCAGCCACAGGAAGAGCGGTACCCCGACTAGGCGCGCCATGCTGAGGATGTTGGGGATGGTGAGGACTCGGTCCGTCTGAACCCGAGTCTCCTGGACCTCCACCCGGGGGCCTCCTGTGAACGTGCCAATGATGCCCCCTGACCCTACCTTCAGCCTTCGCCAGCACTTGCACGGGGGTGACAAAAGGGGCCCCGTGAACGCAGAAAAGCCCCGTGCCACAAGGGCACGGGGCTTTCCCGGAATAATTGTTCGGCGGCGTCCTACTCTCCCACAGGGTCCCCCCTGCAGTACCATCGGCGCTGAAAGGCTTAGCTTCCGGGTTCGGAATGTAACCGGGCG